>JBBABP010000040.1:0-10669 GCA_041657585.1 Candidatus Absconditabacterales bacterium
GCAATAGCTCCATGACAAACACTTGTCGCATACATCAAAGACGAATGTATATGAAATTGAATAATAATGTAATAAAATTTGACAAAAAAAAAAAATTGAATAGAATGTATAAAGCCACAAAGGCTACAAAGCCACAAAGGCAAAAAGAAAGGAAAAAGATTTTTTCTTCCTACATTCTACTTTCTGCTTTAAGCTTTACGCTTTAAGTTTTAAGCTTTCATAAAATGAAACATAAAATAAAAAAACACTTTATTCAAAAAAACGATAAACAAAATTTTTGATTACTAAAAAAAATTTCAATAATCTGATTATTTATTTTTTTCTCAATTATTATTTTATTCCCTCGCACAAAACAAGTTTCAAAATCAGAAGTTATTTTTGTTTTTAATTATCAAGAAAATGTGCATTGATCGGCATCACAATGGGATTATCTTTTTCAAACAAATACTTGAATTAATTCACTAGAAAATATAATAGATGAAAGCTGACAACAAAATTATATAATACAAAATCGAGATATAATAAATTATTCTTGAAATTCAGATTCATGATTAAATAAATTTTACTCTTGAGCAGAAAATATTAAATTGAATATTTCTAATTTTGAAAATAAAAATATCACAAAAATAGATTCCAAAGAACTTTCAAAATATTTAGCAAAACAATTAGCATTACAAACAAAATGATCAATTTATTCCCAATGCATAACTCCTTGGTGAGAAACTGTAAAAGACAAAGATTTTGTTTTAGCTTACCAACAAAGAGAAGATGTCCCAACAATTTGTAATATTCAAAAAAGAATTTGTGATAATTGAGTTTTGGGATGATCATTTTCATGACAATCTTGCAAAGAAGATGTTAAATATGATTATGACACGCCAGACATTACTTCTTATAATGAGAAAAAAATAGATCCATTGATCCAACCAAGTGAAGCTATAAACCAATGAGCCAATTTCGATAACAAATGAAAAATAAACGAAACACTTACTCAAACCACAAAACGACCAAACACCAAAGATCTATGATGAGATATCAAAACAACTGAAGTAAAACAAACTCAAACTATCAAATATGATTGTCAAACTCCACGATGAGAAAAAGTAAAACACTGACAATTTGTCAAAGCATATAAAACAAACTTCTGATTTATTGATTTATCTTGTGAGGTAGAAATTAGATTGTGCGTTAATTGAATTTTAAAATGAAATTATCTAAACAAAACTTGCACTTACAAAGATATGACTTCAAGTGATTATATTTTGTGAAATAAAGATAAAAACAAACCAACTTTCCAAGACCTTATAAATATTCTACTCAAAAAATAAAATATTAAAAATATAATGAAATTAAAAAACTTTTTCTTATAAAGTAAGTATTTATTTTTTTTGTAAAATAAAATTATGAGTAAATTAACATCTAGAAAAGAAAATTATTCTGAATGGTACAATGAAATTGCTCAAGAGTTGGCGGAAAATTCTGCTGTCAGATGATGTATGGTTATCAAGCCCTACTGATTCGCACTTCGAGAAAATATCAAAGACGTATTGGATAAAATGTTCAAAAATACTTGACACGTAAATGCTTACTTTCCGATTTTTATTCCAAAATCTTTTTTTAGTAAAGAAGCAAACCACGTCGCTTGATTTGCTAAAGAATGTGCAGTAGTTACTCATTATAGATTAAAAAATTCTCCAGATTGAAAATGAATAATTGTAGATCCTGAAGCAAAATTAGAAGAAGAATTAATTGTTCGTCCAACATCAGAAACAATAATTCGAGATTCATATAAAAATCGAATCCATTCATATCGTGATTTGCCAATTTTAATAAATCAACGAGCAAATGTAGTTAGACGAGAAATGAGAACAAGACCTTTTTTAAGGACAACCGAATTTCTTCGACAAGAATGACACACAGCTCACTCAAATTTAGAAGAGGCAGACGCAGAGGCAAAAAAAATGCTGGACGTTTACGCTGATTTTGCAAATAATTTTATGGCAATCTCTCCAATACTTTGACCAAAACCAGAACACGATAAATTTGCTTGAGCAGTCACATCATACGCAGTAGAGCCAATGATGCAGGATGGAAAAGCATTGCAAGCAGGTACAAGTCATAATTTAGGTCAGAATTTTGCCAAAGCTTTTGATGTGAAATTTACAAACGAAAAAAATGAATTAGAATATGTTTATGCAACTTCTCGAGGAGTTTCTACAAGATTGATCGGCTGATTAATAATGGCGCATTCAGATGACACTGGTCTAATTTTACCTCCAGCGCTCGCTCCCCTCCACGTAGTTATCGTGCCAATTTTCAAAACACAAGAAGAATTAAATCTGATTAAAAATTATATTCAACCTCTTATCGAAAGATTTGAGACAACTAAATTGAGCTTCCCTTCAAAATATTTTCACGATACCATAGATTTGAAATGGAAAATCGATGAAGACGACAATAAATCTCCATGACGAAAATTTAACGAATACGAACGCAAAGGAGTTCCAGTTAGAATTACAGTTGGAGCAAAAGATATCGCGAACGGCACAGTAGAAGTTTTCAAAAGAGAATCAGGAGAGAAATCAGCAATAAAATTAGAAGAAGTTGATCTTCACATAGATCAATATCTTTATAAGGCTCAGAATAATTTATTGAGAAAAAATAAAGAATTTAGGGAAACTCACACTTTTGTGGTAGATACTTATGATGAGTTTAAAGAAAAAATAGAGCAAGGTTTCGTAATGGCGCATCGAGATGGAACTGAAGAAACTGCAGAAAAAATTAAATCTGAAACTGCAGCAACGATAAGATGTTTGCCGTTTGATCTTAAAGAAGAAGATGGAAAATGTGTTTATTCTTGATCTCCAAGCACAAGAAGAGTTTTGTTTGCGAAAAGTTATTAAAAAAAACGCAAAGTGGTTAAATATAGAAAATTTAATTCATAATAATATAAAATGAAAATTCTTATATGATGAAGTATGACTTTTGCAAACAAAATGATAGAAATAAAAAAAAATCTTGAAAAACAATGACACACAATAAATCTTTCACCAGGAATTAATTTTTTCTTAGAAAATTCTAATGCCAAAATGGATTTCGAACAAGAATTGCAATTTTGCAAAGAAACATGAATTATGAAAAATTTCTTTGATGAAATTAGAGAAAGTGAATGAGTCCTTTTTTTGAATTATGATAAAAAATGAATCTCTGGGTATGTATGAGCATCTGTTTTAATGGAAATATGAATAGCATATTTTCTTGACAAAAAGATTTATCTTTTGAATCCAATTGATAAATCACAATCGTATGCATTAGAAATATTTTTAACCAATCCCATAATTCTTAACTGAGACTTAAATCAGATTAAGTAAAAAATATTAACATTTCATTGAAATTTCCATCTAATTAATTATAAACTTCAAACAACATTTAATTATTCATTATTCATTTTTAATTATTCATTATACGTAAATGGCCTCAAGAACAAACAAACAATGAATCGCCAAAAAAAAATCACAACAACAAAAACTCGCAAATAGATTAAAATGAGGTAAGAAATTTGAATACCCAAAAAGAAAATTAACATTACAAGAAGCAAAAGAACTGTGAGTAGTTTGAGTTTGGACAAATCCAAAATGACACGAATATTCTCGATTTTTGAGATGAAGAAAAGTGTGCCGAGACACAAGATTAAGAACAGATATTGACGGTTACAGATATATCAGAACTCCAGCATGATGATCTGAAATGGTAGAAATTCCCGCTTCATGACGAACAAGAACAAAATTAAGAAAAAACACTTCTAGTCGCTAAATTTTTTTTAAAACGTTTACAAAAGATAAACTGCGTTTTCCCAAATGCAGTTTTTTTGACAAAAAAATTTTTTTAACTATAATTTAATATTGTTTTTTATGTGGCTTTTGTGGCCCTTGTAGCCTTTGTGGCCTTTGTGGCCTTTGTAACTTTATTTATTATTTTAATTCATGTTTAAATTGTTAAATTGCATAAAAAAAGATTTTTTTGAAATACCAATTTCAATCAGAATAATTTCGCTTTCTTTGTTGATATTTATGTTTGGTCGATGACTTGGAGCAGATACTTTTTTTTCCGTTTACATTAAATATATAGTAGATAATTTATTTCGAGTTTCTGTAATATGATGAATATTAGCTTGAACAAAATTATTATTTTCTATTCCAATATGACAGTTAGATAATCATTCAGATTTAAAATCAATTATTTTGTTAAGTAAATTTTTTTATATAATATCATGATTTTTATATTTTTTTGCAGGGATATTTCATTCAATTCCAATATTGATCATAGCTGTAATTTTAAATGGATTTGCAAATCCATGTTTATTTAATTCATATCAAACTTTAATACGCAAATACGTAGTTAAAAAAAATAACTGAAAAGCATTCTGATTATTTTTTTCTAGTATTAATTTAGCTCGAGTATTGTGAGCTTTAATAAGTGCAATATTAATAAAATATATTCAATTACCTTATTTATTCTTATTCATTGTAATTTTTTCTTTTTTATCTATCTTAACTGACAAGCAACTACCAAGTATAAGCAAAGAAGAACGAAAAAAATTTTTGTGAAAAGAAAGTTTTATTCATCAATTTTTTCGTAATGTTTTTTCATTAAGCCGAATAAAAAAATGTATAATAACAATGAAAGATTACCCAAATAAATTATACAATATGTTATGATTAGAATTTTTGTTCAATGTGTTAAATTATTTATGAATTATATTTATACCGATATTAGCATTAAAAGACAATTTATCTTTAAGTCAAATTGCGATAATTTTTGCAATAATGCGTCTGCCCTATTTAATAGATTTTTTCACATGAGAATTTATCGATAAATACAACAAGAAAAAATTCATATTAATAATTTTGCTGTTTCTGTCATTTTTGTATATGCTTTTGTGATATGCCGAATGATTCTCAACAATATTAATTATTACTTTTGTAATATCATTATGACTTTCATTAATTAGGCCAGCAATATCATGATTAATATCAGATTATGCAAATCCAAAAGATTATTGAACAATTACTGGCGTGGCTGAATTTTTTTGAAGATTATGAGATATATTCTGATCTTTATGATTTTGAATATTATCAGTCGCAATATGAATTCAATGATCTTTTATTATAATATGAATAATTTTGCTTATAATAAGCATATCTTGATTTATAAAGACATATAGAGCATCTATTAGAAAAACTTAAATTTTGTGAAATCTATGTTCCAAAAATATTTTTTTTATCTGTGGTTTTGTCTGTGTATTTCTGTTATCGATTTTATCTGTGGTAAAAATTTGCAAAATAATCAATTCTGAGTATAATATATAGAGCAAAAAAAGCCACAAAGGATTCAAAGGCCACAAAGCCTTCATTGCTTTCTTAGCTTTATATAGCTTTATTAGCTTTTATTCCTTTTCATTGCATTTCATGACTAACGACAAATGATGAAATGGCATCAAAATCTTATTACGAATATTTACAATATTAATATGAATATATATTATATTTTCTTTAAGTATTTTTTTCGTAAATAGAAATATTGAAAAACAAAAAAAAATATTGAACGAACAAGAAAAAGAAATTCAATCTTATGAAGTACTTACTTGATACAACAAATTAATGGCAGTAAAAAACCTTGAAGAAAACTATAAAAAAATGCCACGATCAGAGCATATAGATAAAATTATATCTATGTTAAAACAATTAAAAAAATTCAATCAAAGTTGAAATATTACTTTATCAAATTTTTCAATAAATTTAGAAAAACTTAACTTCAAAGGCAAAGTTTGAGATTTATCTATTTTGTATAATTCAATAATAAATAAATGATGAATATCATTTTTAGATCAACTATGAAAATTAGATTTTATAGACAAAATGAAAATACAAGATTACAACAAAGCGTCAGATAGCTTTGAATTTACTTTAAATGCTAACTTAAATCAAAATGACAAATAATGAAATGATAGATACATTAATTTGAAATCAAAACGCCAAATCAAATACTGATATAAATTCTGTTTTATCTGAAGAAAATCAAGATCTTATAAGTAAAAAAAGAGTTTTGAACACAAGAAATAAAATTTACACAATTGGCTTATTGTTGTTAATAATTTTATTGATTATGAATTTTTTGTTACCATCTTGGGACAAATATCAAGTTAAAAAAAATGATTTGAATAATCTAAAATTACAGGTCATGAGTTTTGAAACAAAAAGAAAACAAATGGAAAGCGATAAACAATTAATTCAAGATATAAATAAACAAGAGAATAAAATAATATCATGTTTAAATAATAAAATATGATGTGAAGACATCCTACCTTCTATAAAAACAAATTTTGGTATCGCTAGATCTTATATATCATTAAATAATTTTTCATGATGAAAAATGGCTATAGATGAAAAGAAATTATTAGCAAATATAAATGAATATCTTTTAAAAAGTTGTTGAAACAATTCTGACAAAAATTGAAGCATAAATAAAATTTCATTTTTGGATTCAATAAATTATTTATGAAAATTAAATTACGTTCCAATCAGATTAAATATAACATTTGAAGACAAAAATTGACTTAGTTGTTTTATAAATAATGCAGAAAAAAATATCTTAGTCGATCAATCTTATCGTATCTTGTACAAAATTGATGAAATCGCATACGATATAGTAAATTACGAAACTCAACAAAACGTAGATATAAATATGTTTGCATATTATTACCAAGAATAATATTTATTCAATATTAAGATTTTTATCATAGTTTAACATAAAAAAATAGAAAAAATGGAAGAACAAAATTCAAATAATCACAAATCACACTGAATAGATAAAACAATAATTGGATTTTTAAAAATTTTTGATAAATCTAAATTCTGAAATAAAGATAAGATTTTATTTTTCAAAGAACTTTCATATTTATTAAGTTGATGAGTTTCGATCGTTGATGCAATTAAAATCATAAATGACGAATCTCAAAATTATGCAATCAAAGAAATTTCATTGACAATTTTAAATTGCTTAATAAAAGGTAAAAGCTTATCTTATGCATTAAATAGATTGCCAGATTATTTTGATAAATGAGATTACAGCATAATAAAAACTTGAGAAATGTCATGAAATTTACCAACAACATTACAATATTTATCAAGCGAATACAATTATTTAAACGATCTAAAAAATAAATATATTTGAGCAATGATATATCCAATAATTTTAATTTTAATAGCGATCGTGGCAATTTTATCTTTATTTTTGCTAGTTTTACCAAGTGTCTTTTCAATATCAGATAGTTTTCAGTTAGTAAAATTACCACGAACAACTCAAGCGCTAAGAAATATATCTTCATTTTTACAAAACGATCGAAAATGGTTAATATGAGTATTGATTTGAATATTAGTTGTTTGAACTTGATTTTTATCAACTGAAAAATGAAAAAAAATCTGATTCAAAATACTTTTTCAAATACCATTGTTAGGAAAAATGACAAAATATTTTTATCTAGTAAAATGGTGTAGATTTACAAAATTAATGTTATCCGCATGAATGAATTACATCCAAATATTTCAATTATTAAAAGAAATTTTAGGAATACCAGCATACCAAGAAATGCTTGATGATGTAATTTTTGGATTAAATAAATGAGAAAAAATTTATGACTGAATCAAAAAATACACAGACATAGTGCCATCAAATGTCACAGTAATGATCAAGGTTTGAGAAGAAACAGCAAATCTCGAAAATTCATTAAGTAATATTTTGAAAATGTATGAAAACGAACTAAATAATTTAATAAATAATTTAGCAAAAGTTATAGAGCCAATATTGTTAATTTTCATATGATGATTTATAGTTTTGATTGCCTTGTGAGTTTTTGGTCTAATATTGCAAATAATGGACAACGTCTGAAATATATAATAATTTTTTTAAATGATAGTTTGTGATTAAAATGTCGTTTATTTAATTACAACTCAGCCACCAAACAACGTCTTTACGAGTTACGAGTTACGAGTTACGAGTTACTAGTCACGAGTCACTAATCACTAGTCACTGATCACAATATTATCAGCGAAATCTTTCCAAGAAGGATCTATTATTTGGATAATCAAATTTCAGCTGTTTGTTGTTTTGATAAAAAAATTATTAGCAAAACTTAAATTAGTTACATAATTTTTTAAATTGCATTGATAGATTTTTAAACTTGGATTTTTTTCTAATTGATCTTTATTTGGGTATGCAATTACATTCATCTGAGAGTAACAGTTAACTCATTTAACTCACAAATCTTCTTCAACATTTACCGAAGAATAAGAAATATTTCTTGATGGAAAAATAATTTTGTATCATTTATTTGATTGAAATTCCATCGTTTTCTCCAAATTTATTGGAAATTGCTTCACGTTAAAATTGATATTAATAGATTGGTTATTTAAATTATTATTTTGATCAGATTGATTATTTAAATTATTATTTGAAGAATTATCAATTTTAATAATTTCAAAACTAATTTTTTGACCTAAATTTGGCAAAGATGGATCTATAAATATTTTGCAAGAAGCTGTTCAGCTTTGAACTTTTCAATTAATTTTCAAAATCAATCAATCTGAATCTAACGATAAAGATTTGTTAGTTATCTCTTGGACACTCACTGTTCAATCTGAACAAATATTTGGAATGTTAACTAAAACTTTTTCTTTCACATACCTTTCATTTGGCAACATAATATAATTTAGTAATTGTTCAACTTCTTGATCTGCCACATCATTTATAAAATATCAAAAGAAATTATCGTTTGCAAAAAACCAAGAAGCAACAGATTCTAATTTATAAATTTTATTTCAATTTCAATCAACCTGACTTTTATCTGACGATTGAGAAAAATTATTTTGTAATTGTTGACAATCTTTTTCTGGATTAGATTTTGTACAAACAAAATAATCAATATTTATAATCTGATTTGTTTCCAAATTTCTAATTTTTATTTTATTATTTTCTCAATTATTCTCCAAATTATATTTGTCAAAAAAGCTTTTCGTAAAATATATTCACGCCATTGAAAGATATTTTCAATTTTCTTGTACATCTCAACTAATTATAGATATATTACTAGACATCAATTCTCAACTTATATTTTCTACTTGCAATATAAATATTCAATTATTTTCTTTATCAACAACTCAATGAACAAAAACAAATCATGTATATTGATTTAAATCAATAACACTACTTTTCAATCACAATTTTCAATAGAAATTATTATTTAAAGTATGCGTGTACAATATATTATCTCAATTGGCCAATAAATTTCATGTAATATCAATTGATTGTCATATTTGAAAAAGACCTTGATTGTTTGTAATATTTGAGAATCACAAAAATTCTTTTATATTATCGATATTTTTGAAAAAGATAAAAACAAAAACAAATATTGTCAAAATCACTATCCATGAAACAAAAGAATATTTTTTTTTGTCATTATTATAATTTTGACAATTATTAAATGATTGATAATTTCTGTTAAATCATTGATTAGATTGATCCATTTTTATTTTTTATAGAAAATAAAATCGTAATTTAATATACACTTTAGCAAATTTACAATTCTTTTCAATCGCACATAAGACATAAATACAAAAAAGTAAATATATCAAACAACAAACATTGGTTTTTGGCTATAATTTAATGGCTTGATTATTATATTTTTTTACAAAAATAATTTTTTGAATAGAATTAAGTATCCATTTTAAATAGTTTAAATATAAAAAAATGCAAGATTCAACAACTACAATAAACACAACAACTCAATCTTGAGTGCAATGATTTATGGACAATGCAATTGTTGGTTACATATTAAAAATTCTTTGAGCATTGATAGTTATAGTTATTCTTTTGATGCTTTCAAAATTTATTGCAAATTTAGTAAAAAGAAGAATCATATTGTCATGAGAGGCAGAGAACAAACACATAGATAAATTATGAAAATTAATTCATGATATTGTTTTTTATGTTTTAGCTATTTTTTCTTGATTTGTTTGATTTAACATGGTATGAATAGATGTTTGATTGATTTTGTGATGAATTTCATTTGGAGTATGACTAGCTTTCAAGGAAATTTTGGGAAATATGATAGCATGAATTATGATTCTTTATACAAAAGAATTCAGACTTTGAGATATCGTTGAAATAAATGCAGATCAAGTTTATTTTGGAAGGATAGAGGAAATAACAATCAGATATACAGTAATTAGAACTTTGGATCTAAGAGAAGTAGTAATACCAAATATGACGCTAATATCAGTCCCAATCAAAACATTTAGTGCAGAACCAATGGTAAAATTAAATGCATTATTTGGAGTACATTACGATTCAGACATGCCAAAAGTCATAAAAGTGATTACAGATGCAGTAAATAGTTTCGATTTTGTAAAAGAAAAAGATTTAACAAAAGTTTTTATTTCAAACTTTGCAGATAGTTATATTGAACTAAAGTCTATTTTTTCTTTCGATCCAAACTGTTGAATTATATGAGATTTTGCAATCGGTTATATCAACGAAAAAGTTAACGAAGAATTTAAAAATAACTGAATAATCGTGCCTTATAATATACTTACTTTGACGTTTGATAAAGAAG
>JBBABP010000041.1:0-9876 GCA_041657585.1 Candidatus Absconditabacterales bacterium
AAAAAATTTGGCAATATATATTTTCAGGTTAATTGATATGACTCATTAAAAATTATTTCAAATAAATCTGACATCAAAGATGCTTGTTTATTTTTTTTATCTATCTGATTTGATATCACAGATATAAATTACATAAAAGAGCCATTATCGCCTGAGCAAATAAAAAAATTTATTCAGAATCGAAAAAATGAACAGCAAAGAAATAGGCAAATGGCATTAGAAAAATTTAGGCAAAAAAAGACACAGGAAAAAAGCATTTATGATAATCAAAAATTAATTGACACAAAAAAAGTAGTTGAATGGCTTTTCGAAAAAATCACAAATATAAGGGATAAAGCCAAAAGTACCATTTCAACATTTAATTTAAAAAAACTTAATGAATTAGAAGAAAGTTTAAAAAAATTGAGAATGTGAACAAATTATGAAAAACTCAAAGAAAATATTCAAGATATATTTGATGTGATAGACGACATTGATTCCAATTATTACAAGCAGATGCAATGAGAAGAAAAAACTGTTATAAAAAATTCTGTTGTCACAAATTTTGATATTAGACAATTTTTTGATAAATTAGAAGAAGCAAAAGAAATAAAAAAATTCTGATGAAATTTATCAGCATGAAGTAGAGATTATATTGTTTTTGGAAAATTAACTATGTTTTGGAATTTTTTTCAAAGTGATTTTTTAAACAAAATAAAAAATCTAAAAGAAATATTTTTTAATCTGTATGATATTTTTGAGTTTTGAATAATTATAATAATTTTTCAGATTTCTATTTATATTTTTTTGAACTATATTTTAAATTTTTCACAAAATATTTATTATATTTATCTGACTTTGATTAATCTTTGATTTTTAGGAATAGTTTTATTTTTTGCAAAATTTTTTAGAAAAAATAATTTTTGAAGATTGCTTATTTTAATCCCACTGATATTGATAGCATATTATCTTTTAATTAATTTTTTTAGCGTTAATTTTGCGTTATAGACAACAGTGACTAGTTACTCGTCACTCGTAACTCGTCACTCGTAACTCGTCACTCGTAACTGTTTTAATTGTTAATTATTATTTATGTCGCTATTTTGGTTTTTGATTTCGATAATATGATATATTCTTTATTTTTATTTTATTTGACTTTGGTATTTGGCTTTTTTACCATTAATTTTTTTGGCAATATTATTTTGATATTATGGAGCGACTCAATCTGTAAAAATAAAATCATCTGAAATTCTACAAAGATATAGTTTATATATTGCTTGGATTATAATTTTAACATGATTGTTATGATTATTTAATTTTTTTGGAATAGGATTATTATATATTTGTCTTTCTTTGATTAGCATTAATTTACTTTTGCGAATTTGATCTTATTTGTTTGAGTATCAAGATTGAAAATCTGTATTTCAATTTTGATTTTATATTTCAATAATATTTTTATTTAGTTATGTCATTAGTTTATATTCTCGAAATATTTTTTTTGATGTTTTCACAATGTTTTGGATTTTTAATTTGTGAGTAGTCTGATTTATAATTTATATTTTGTGAATCAAAAAAGAAATTGAAAAATATATGTGGTATAAACTTTTCATACTTATGATTTGAACAATTATTCTGATTATTATCCAAAAAGTTTGAAATTTTTATTTAGCGTTAACTTTGAATAGTCTTTTGTTGACTGGAATTTATTTTATTATTTACAAAATTTTACAAAACAAACCTCAAACTCATGAAAAACAAATTAATTTTTCTGTTAGACGCATTTTGGCTTGAGAAAGAATAACTGAAAAACAAACGCATTTTAGATCTGAATTTACACAATATTTGTATGAATTTATTGATCAAATGCCAAAATTTACAAAACAAATTTTAGAATTTGTAAATGTGCTTTTGATAATAGCTTTAATAGTTTATTATGTTTTGAATATAGCAAGTTTTGCTGATATAAATCATGTTTTTTATCGACTTATAATCGCAATATTTGTAAGTAATGTTTTGCTTTTAAAAAGAATCGGATACAATAGCCTCATTCAGAATTTAGCTATGTTTTTGGTAATAAATTTTGCAATTTATGTAAGTTTGTTTTCTTATTTTAATTGAGATCTTTGATCAATTGTTACTTGGTGAATATTTTGGAATATATTTAGCGCAAGTATGATATTTTATGTCCATAGATTTGCATTTTTTTCAAAGATTTTCAACAAGATTGATTATTCTTATCGAATAGTTGCGACTATAATTGCTATGATTGTTAATTTAATTTTGCTTGCAAAAACAGACATGCCATGAGAATTAATATTCTTTTTGATTTTGCTTTATCTTTGATTGCAGGGTATGATATTGTTTTATGCAATTAAGTATGTGGAAAAAATCTGAATACAAAAAATATAGGGATTATTGAAATTCCTATGTGGCAAAAAAAATAATTTCTTTAAGAACCAATTCTAATTTTAAAATTAAAAATCAATGGAATTAAAAAATATAAATCATATCCCATCCAAACCTTGAATATATTTTTTTAAAGACAAAAAAAATCAGATTCTTTATATTTGAAAGGCCAAAAATCTTCAAAAAAGAATTTCTCAATATTTTTCAATCTGATCTTTGCGAAAGCAAGATATGCTGTCAAAAGCAGACAAAATAGATTTTTTAGAAGCTTGAAATGAAAGTGAAGCCCTTTATTTGGAAGATAATTTGATCAAAAAAAACAAACCTGAATATAATAATTTATTGAAATGAGATAATTCATACGCTTATATCAAAATAACAAACCACACATTCCCTTTGATTTATATAACAAGAAAAAAAATAAATGATGGCTCAATTTATATATGACCAAAACACAATAATGTTCAGTTAAAAAACTTTTTACAATATCTAAGGCAGATTTTAAAATTTAGATGATGCTCAGACAATCAATTTAAACAATGAAAATTGTGTTCAGATTATTATTTTGGTATTTGCAAATGACGATGTAACAAAAAAGTTACAAGGGTTTCAGGGGCTACAGAGGCTACAAAGGCTTCAAAAGAAAAAAAACATTTAACTAATTCCCAATTTCAAGTTCCTAATTCCAAATCTTCATTTTCTAATTACAAAAATTTAATCACGCAAATAATTTCATTTTTCAAATGAAATACAAAGCCGATTGAAAAAGAAATTAA
Organism: Candidatus Absconditabacterales bacterium; assembly: GCA_041657585.1. Classification (GTDB taxonomy): domain Bacteria; phylum Patescibacteriota; class Gracilibacteria; order Absconditabacterales; family Absconditicoccaceae; genus JBBABP01. The sequence goes on from JBBABP010000041.1 coordinate 3,162, forward strand.
ATCTCAAATAAATGACGCAATCAAAAATCAAAATTTTGAATGGGCTGGCAAACTTAGAGATATTTATTTACATATTCAACAGCTTGTTGAAAGGCAAACCGTAGTTTTAAATAACAAACTAACTTGATATATTTTCAAAATAAAAAAAATTTCTGATCGACAAATTTATTGTGTGTTAAATTTTTATGATTGAAAATTAATCGATGTAATTACAAGCAAAGAAAACATAAACGATTTGAGCGAAGAAGAATTAATTATTCATTTACAATCAGAATTTTGAAATTTTAAAACACAAAAAAAATCTGATTGTATGATTTCATTGCCAGCGAAAAAATTATCAAAAAAAGTTTCATCTGAAATAAATTCTCTTTTAGAAAAATTTTTTGATTCATATATAGCTTCACAATCTTTCCAAAATAACAACATTCTGACAAATGATTTACTTTTATCATTACAACAAAGATATAATCTCAAAAATTTTCCATATCATATAGAATGCGTAGATATTTCTCATCTTAGTTGATGATGGACCAGTGGATGACTTTCATGTTTCCAAGCCTGAATAAAAAATCCAAAGGGATATAGGAGGTATAAAATAAAGGGCAACAAAGGTTTCAAAGTTTCAAAGGTTTCAAAAGAAAAAAATAATTTAACAAATTCCAAATTCCTAATTCCAGCTTCCCAGTCAGATGATTATCTATCACTCAGCGAACTTATCCAAAGAAGATTTGAAAACAAAACAAGTCTTCCAAATCTATTTATTATAGATTGATGAAAATGACAGTTGTGAGTAATCAAAAAAATTTATAAAAAAAATTCTGAATTTAAAAAACTTTTTGATCAGATTGATTTTGTTTCATTGTGAAAATGACAGGCGAGAAAAAAATCCAACATCGGCAAAAAAAATATAAGTGAAAAACTTTATTATTTTGACGAAAAATTTAACATCAAAAGTCAAAATCTGAAATATGATCAGATTGATAAAATTTTGTTAACGGCTAGAGATGAGGCGCATAGATTTGCAAATGTTTATAGAAAAAAACAGATGAGTAAAGAGCGGAAATAATCTGATAGGAATTAATTCTATCTTTGTGATTATTAAAATTCCTATGTGGTTAAGCAGTTCGATGGTTTTTTGACCATTGGATTTTTTTTATTCTCAGAAATTCTCTGTATTTTATTCTCAGAAATCTGTGGTAAAAAATGTCCTCCAAAATTTGACAAAAAAACTTTTCTGAGTAAAATTGAATTTAAGAATTTATATTATTTAATTATTAAACATGGTTAACAATAAAGTCACTAATTCTGAAGCTAATGAAAATTTAAATAATGGCACCGTATTAGAAGGGAAATCGGCATGAGAAAATTTTTTGGACAAAATAAAAAGAAAACATCCAGACGAATATGAAAAATATAAAAATGCCAAAACTAAAGCAGAAAAAAAATCTTATGAAAATTTTTTAAAAACAGAATTTAAACTTCTCAACCCATTGCATGATTTTATAATAACTAATAAATTAGTGCCAACAAAAAATGTTGATGGAAAAGAAATGTCTTTAGAGGATTATTTGAAAAAGGTTATCGATAAAAAAGATTCATTAAAAGATTTAGTAGCTGAGGCAATACAAAAGGCAAATACAGAAGAAAAATTAGACAAAAAAAAAGAAGATTTAAGTGAAGTTGAAAAATTAAAAAAACAACTTGATGACAAAGACAGTGAAATAAAAGATCTTAAGGCAAAAAGTTTTTTTGAACACTGAAAGAATCCAGAAAAAGAAAAACTTAATGCTTGGCTTTTTAGTATGTGAGCAAAACAATGAGTTCTTAGAACGCAAATGCTTACTCCTAAAGGCATGGTTAGACGTATGAAATTAAATAGAATTGCCAAAAGTCTACAAAAAATTGATAAATTAAATTTAAATGATTGAGATAGAGCAGAAAAATGAGTTCGTTATATACTCAATATGACGAGTTTTTGGAAATGATGAAGATTGACTTCGTCACTTAGAAGATGAATTAGATGATGGATATGATATGCAAGAAAAAATCCAGATAAATTCTGAAAACAATTCAAAGAAAAATTTAACAATTTTATACCAAAACCAGATTTATTGAAAAACAAAGATGAAAAACAATTTGCAGAATATATCAAAGCAAAAGCAGAAAAATTTAGAGATGATTTTGTGGACAAACAAGTTGGTAGACGAAACAATGCAAAACAAGACAGTAAATAAAAAATCTTTTTTAATATTTTAAAATAAAAAAATGACAAAAACAATCAAAGAAGCTGCAGATTATATTTACGATAGTATCAAAAATATTGATAGCGAAGAAACTTTTGATGACGTAGATCAAATGGTGATATGAGATCTGATTAAAGAAACTTTATTCACAAAATTTGAAGACAAATTAGACGAAGAAGATTTGGATATTCTTGAACAAAAAATTGATGACGACGCATTTATTGAAGAATATTTGCAAAAGAGATTTTCGAATTACGATGCCGTACTTGAAGAAACAATCAAAGATGTTTTGATGGAATATATGACTGAGTAAACTCTTTATTTTTTATTTATACTTTTTATGAGCAAAAAAAAATATTACAAAAAAGATACACCAGAAAAAGAAAATAAACTTACCAAGAAATTGGATGAGAGAAATCCTGTAAAAAAAGAAATTGCAAAAACTTTTAGTGACGAAGAAATAAAAAAAATTAAAAAAGAAATGATACCAAAAATTTGAGATCATCCAACAAAAGAATCAGTTTTTAATTATTATAAAGATTCTGAATCTGAAACATTCAAGGATGTTAAAAATTATGATGAAGTGATGAATATTCTTCAGTATTGAAATAAAAAATGAGATCCAAATTTACCAGAAGAAAACAAAGAATGACAAAATAAAAGAGCTTATGAGTTCATCAAAAAAAACATAAAAGAAGAACAAAAAGAAGATACAAAACCAGAAACGAAAAAAGAAGAATCAAAAGATGTAGAAAAAAAAGAAGAATCAAAATCAAAACCAGAACCGAAATCAGAAGAAATAAAAAAAAATGAAGAACCCAAAAAAGAAATTAAACCAGAAGAAAAAATAAAGAATGAGGGCTGATGAGAAAAAAAAGAATGAAAACCAGATGAGAAAATTAAAGAAATCATAGAAAATAAAAATGAGAAAGAAAATAAAGAACCTGAAAAAAAAGTAACAAAATGATTTTGGGAAAAAACAAAAAATGTTGTTACACGACCATTTAGAAAAACGCGACAAGTAGCAAAACGAACAGGTAATGTTGTCAAAAACACTGCAAAATTTGCACTTAATTCAGTTTGAGCTACAATCAAAACAGTTTGAAAAACTATTTGGGCGCCTGTCGGCCTCACTTCTTATTATTTAGCAAAATGAACCAAGTGAATAAAAGAATGGGCTGAAGATTACAAAAAATATCGATCCTTCGTCAAAAAATAATTGTTTTAAATATTATTTATTAAAATGACTAAAGTTCAAACACAATCAGCAGTAAACAAAATTGACACAGATTTAAATTCTGCAAATTTAACAACAACTTCAGGTATAATAAACACAACAAGAGATAATTTGTTATCGATGTTTAATCCGTCAAATAATTTTTTTATTGATAAACCAACAAAAGATAAAATTTCCAAAATATCGAATGATTTGAATATAAAAAGACAAGATTTAGAAAATAATAGACAAACATTGTTGACAGAACAAACTAAGTTGACTAATGAAGATGCTGTTCTTGCATGAAATTGAATACCTGCAACAAATAATAGAAGAATGAATATTGCTACTAAACTTACAACAATAGCAACAGAGTTAGTTAATTTGTGAACGACAATTAATAATTTGAGTGTTGTGGCAAATAATAGAATAGTAGAATATGAAACTCTTGTAAATTTAGTTGATGAATTTGATATAGATAGAAATTTACCAAACATGACTACAGCCACTTATAATATTGGTGTTGATTTGATGAAACCATGAAATACAGCTAATTGATACGATTTTTATAATGAAAATTGAAGCGTTGTAAATCTTGCAAATTGTTGGATAGATATAAGATTACAAGACTGAACCACACAAAATGTGCGTATAAATTGATTAACGATTAGTCCTACATGAGCGATTGATGTTTCGGCAATAACTTTTACAGATAGATCATTAGTGCCTTATACACCAACACAGTGATATCAATTCACAGTTCATGCATGAGCAATCAGAACTTTATGAGGAAGAAATTTTATTAATAGCAAACCATTGAACATAATTCGTCCAAATCCATGAGCATTAAATACACAGTTATTACGTCAATGAGTTGTAGATACTTACAATAATGCTTGAGCAGGAAATGTGATAATAAATTCTATGACGGCAAGTCATGCAAATAATATTGCTAGATTGGAAAGAGAAGCTTTTTTTAGAGCGGTAGCACATTGAGATTGACCAAAATTTGATAAATTAACTCCACAACAAAAAGAAGATCTATACCAAAACGTTCGCAATTTATATACAACTACGCCACCAGCATGGTCTGCATGATTGGCAAATATTAACGATTATAATTTATGAGCAAACTGATTTAGAAACCGGATAACAGCAGATGCGCATCCATCAAATAATCCTACGGACACTGCGAACAATGTTGCCTACAGAAATTATATAAACAATAATTTAGAAGATCAGATTATAAATTATTTTAATCATAGATTTGACGAAGTTTTCACAAACAACTACGATGCCAATACTTACCTCAAAACCGAAGTGACAAATTATCTCACAGATATAGAAAATAATAAAATAGATAATGACACTCATCAAGACGTTGATGAAGATATAGCAGGAGCTTGAGTAGAAAAAATGCAAAATAGAAGAAGATTCTGAATATTATGAAGAAGAGATGTGAATTATATGAGATTTTTTTCTTGATCTAAATTAGATATTCCACAACAAACTGTAAATATAAACACAAACAATCATCCTGAAGATTTAAATAATCCTCAGCCAGTTGATTATAAAATGGACTTGGAAATTTCATGAAGAAATGAAATTAGAGCAAATATCAAAATTTGAAATGATCAATTTAGTCTAAAAGCATGAGATCCAACCTGTTTAGTAAGAACAATTTTGTCTTGTCAACAAATCACTCATGGTAAAGTTAGAATGCACATCGCATACAACGTTATCAAATGAATAATCGAAATGGCAAAGAAAAAAGATATAAGTCTGTCTTATCGTAATGGCGATCACAATATGATAATTAGAATGAATGGAAAAAATATAATTATGGAAGAACAAGATGACAACACAAATTTTTGATGAACAAACAGAAGAATTACAGAAGTATTGTTTGACTATCAACTTTTTGAAAACACAAATCAATTTGATAATTTATACGACAATAGAAGTTTGAGAACTTGAATAGATTATTTGATGGATCATTTTAATTATGCGATGAATTCATTGCACACACAATATAGACAAGCAACAGAAAGAAGACGATTGTGACTTAGAAGATGACAAACAAGAATGACGTTGCCAACTTCTTTTCGACTTAGTCCAATCAAAAAAATAATGAATTTTCGCACAACAACAAATTTTGATTTCACTACGAACGTAAATTCAAATTGAAAAAACATTAGCATTAGTTTCAAAAAAAATAAATTTACATTTAATATGGATTGACTAAAAAAACCGATTTCATTTAGATCATTATGAAATTTATTAAATTATCGCAAATGATGAGTCAGAATTTTTGATGGTTTAGAAAGAGAAATTTGTGAAAAAATTTATGAAACATTGATAAACAAAATGAGAGAAAATACAAAAATCAGTCGCACAAGTTTTGGAGTTAGAGACTGCACAACAGGCAGAATTTATGTTTTGGATGAAGACGGAAAATTCTGATACGTCAATGCAGAATATGCAAATACCCATAGAGATATCATACGCAGATGACGACTTTCTGGTAGAGAATATTGAGTTGTGCCTCGTCCGCCTGCAGGCAGATTGATGTGCAATGAATCTGAAACAAAAGAACTTTACAAAAATCCATTTATTATGTGAAGATTGATCAAAACAATGAATAATAGAATGTGAATTATTTCTTCAACAAGAACATTGTGGGATTAATAATTTTTTTAAATATTTATTAAAAAAAATGGAAAAAATTCAAAAATCAAATTCACGAAAAAGTTTAAAAAACAAAATTACTGAAATATGAAGTTTGGCTTTAATTACGGCTATTTTGGCTTCTTGATGTACATGAAAAACGCAAGTAGAAAAAGCCGCAAACGCTTGGGCAGACGCAAAAAAAGAAATTAAATTATCCGAAAAAAATTTAGAAAAGAAAAAAAAAGAATCTCAAGAAGCAAAAGAAGAAGTTACTGAAGCACAAGAAAGATTAATAAAGGCAATAAAAGATGAGAGCATAAAAAGACAAGAATTACAAAAAATATCAAATGGTTTATAGATTAAAATAAAATATTTAAAAAAAATTTTATCCCGCAAAACGGGTATAAAAAAATAAAACCATGCCTATTGGCAGACAAGTCTGATTAAAAAATAAATAGTTAGATTTTTTTAATTATTTTTCTCAAAATCAAATTTTAACAATTTATTTATAAAATTTACAAATAGCCAATTGTTTAATCGCCAACAAGGATTTCGTCATCGCAAGTTTTGACGCTTATTTCCAATA
>JBBABP010000042.1:0-9448 GCA_041657585.1 Candidatus Absconditabacterales bacterium
TAAATTTACATCCTATCCACCTCAATCACACTGTCCCAAATTCACATCTGCTGAATTTGCTGATTGTGTGTCACAGCATAAAGTTTCATTGATCTCTGTTTCACAAAATTTTCTAACATATCAGAAACTTTGCCAACTGCATCAATATCTAAATTATTTATAGTTTCATCCAAAAACAAAATCGGTGATTGCATATACGAAGATATAGCAAACATCCAAACTAATTTCAAAATAATTTTTTGTCATCAGCTTAAACTTTTGATATCTCTTTCTCAATCTTGATCAAAAATTTTAGCTTCAAGTTCCAATTTATCAGAAGATGTTTTTATTAGTTTCAAATTAATTTGATAATCCACAACTTGGATTAAATAATTGTTTATAATTTCTGTGAGTATCGGTATGCTGTCCTGCAAAACAAGCAACAAAAGTTCTTTGGACAAAATAATATACAAATCTGAAATTATTTTTTCGCTTTCCTGTAATTGTTTGATTTGAACCTGAACATTTTTGTACTCTTTGAGCAAAGAATCAACATCACGACAAACTTCTTTAAATTTTATTGTCATTTTATCTATCTCCAAAATTTCTTGATAATTTATTTTTTCGAGTTTAGTTTGAACATCATTTTTATCTATTTGGAATTTTTTAATTTTGTTATTAGATTCAGAAATTTGTTCTTCATTATTTTTTTGTTGAATATTTAATTTTTGGATTTGAAATTTATATTCGTCCAACTTCTGAGTTTCAGACTCTAATTTTAAAATTATAGAATCTGAATTTTTAATTTCATTTTCTATTTCTTTAGACTGGAAATAATTTTTTTCAATGCTTTTCCAATCTATCAATTCCAAAAAATCTTTGAGATCAGATAAATTAGTTTCTATATCTTTGATAGTAAGTAACAACTTTTTTACTTCATTTTTAATTTCAATTTCTTGCTGATCAAATAACAATTTCTCTTTGCTTTTTGATTTCAAAAGGATTTCTATTTGGTTTAAATCTTTCTCGAGAGATAATTTCTCTTCCTGTAAAGTTGCTCTTTGTTTTTCAAGTCATTCAAAAGTTTTTTTATTTATAATTTTGATAAAAGGACAGTTTGTTTGAATTTTTTCACAAGCGAAAGTTTCTTGCTCATTTAAATCTTTTTCAAAAATCTGAATTTTTTCAATTATTTTTTTTATTTGCAAATTATAGTTATCTTTTTTTTCAAGCAAATTTTTATTTTCAATGTCAAATTGACCAATTTTTGAAGAAATTTCAAGTTCTTTATTTTTTATTTGCATATCGATTTTCTTCATCTCCTCTGACAATACCTTTCAACGATTTTTTAAATTTTGGATTAATAAATAAGCTGAATTTAAATTAATTTCAGATAGATTAAAAACATTTCCATCATCAAAATTAAATAAAATACTGTCTTTATTTTTTGAATAAAAATCTGAAATTTCTTTTTTTGCCAAATTTTTTTCTAAATCTAATAGCTTATTTTGTAAATTATTTTTTTCTAATTTAATTTTATTTATTTTTTCTGGATCTATTTGTTTTATCTTTTCAGTAAATAACAAAATTGAATCTGAATATTCTTTTAACTGAGAATTAAAAACAATAATTTTTTCATTTTCAGATTTTAGATTTTCATCAATATTTTCTTTTTGATTCATTAATTTTTGCACTTCAATTTTATTTGTGTCCAAAAAACTTTCTAATTCATTTATTATTTGAATATAAGAACTATCAAAGGTGAATTCAGTGATATTAATTTTATCTTTTATCAAGTTGACGTCATCAAAAAAAGATTTATATTTTGATAAATTACTCAAAGAATTTTTGTTTAAAAAATTTTGGAATAAAGAAAGATAATCATCAATCAAATTTTTTAATTTGTCATTGTATTTGGAAAAATCTTCAGTTGATTTGAGTTTATAAGTTATTTCTCTTTTTTTCTCAGCGATTAATTCTTTGGCTTCGTCTATGCCCAAAATATTGAAAACATTTTTTAACACAGTCAATCTATCAGCCGGAGTAAGTTCAAAAATATTTTCCGAATCTTGCATAAGGAAAACCGTGTTTAAAAAAACTTCTTTTGGAGGCAACAAACTTGATAAATTTTGCTGTAAATCAGTTTCATTTTTAAAATCAATTTCTTGTAGACTGATTTTTTTATTTTGTTTCAAAATATCTTGTATATCTTGATCAAAAAATGGATTATTCTGAACTTTTTCATCGTTTAAATCTCAAGATATGTTGTACAAAACAGAAGCACATCAATCTTTTAATTTTCACTTAGTCAAATTTCTAACAAGCAAATATTTTTCTCAATTAACAGAAAACAAAAGTTTTATAAATCAGTCTTTGCAAGTATTATTTAAAATATTTCTTGATGAATATTTATATAAAGCAAAAATCGGTCAATCAAAAAACAAAAAACTTTTTCAAGATCATATTGGGGCTTTCACAAGAAATTTTCATTGTTCAAAAAAAATAGTGAAAATTTTTTTCTTAAACGGTCATATATTTTTGTAAGAAATTGAAAGTAAATCTAACATTCAGACTATTTATTTTTAAAATACTAATTTGTATTATATTATACTGAACAGATATAGAATATTCAATAATAAATTTATCACATTTTTTATATAAATCTTTACAGCAAAAGTACCTGCCTACCGCAGGCAGGTCTGTCGCGCTCTTCTTGAGGGGTTTGCTCGCCCCGCAACTGCGGGGCAAAGATTTTTTTCAAGTGAAAATAAGCATTGTCTTTATATATTTTTATTTAAAGATGGGAATGTCAATTCAAAATAGATTTAACTTGAAGTAAAATCTTGTTTTGAAAAACGAAATATTTAACATAATCTTCAGTTTAAAATTTTTACATTCTTATTTTTTTATAAATGGTTTTCAAAAAAAATTCTTCAGTTTCAGTAGAAACAAAAAAAATGCTTAATTCTGAATGTTGTTGAGAAGTAAGATGAAAATTTATTTGACACTTATGCTTCAAGATTTTGTTATTAATAAACACAATTATTTTAATATTACTTTTAATCTGACAATATCAAAATTCAGTTGAAAGAACAGAATCTATGAAAGTTTGATGAATGGAAAATTACAAATTAATAAAACAAATTTATTGATCAGACACTTTCAAATCACAACAAAAACAACAAATCCAACAAGCATTACAAATGTATCAATGACAAGCTCAATGAGCAATCCAGCCAACTGCCGAACAACCAATGGCCGAGCAACCAACAATAAATACAGATAATGAACAACAAATTCAATTACCAACAAATAAATAATTTATTTTTAACATTTTAAAACAAATTTAAATGAATCACGAAATACACACAAGTTGAAAAAAAATAAGTTTAGTACAAATAATTGTAATTATATTATTAGCAATTAATATATTGCTTTGTGTATATATATGATTTTTGAAAAAAGATGCTATACGATTAGAAACTCTGAAATCAGGATGAAAAGAAAACATGTGATTGATACAACAAGTTTACAATACAGATAATTACAAACAACAACAAAAAACAGCAATACAACAATTTTTAGATTCAATTAAATGAACAACACAACAAAATGTTCAACAACCAACAACAGACACAACAAAAAATATAAATCAATTAGATAAAACTCAAATAGAAAATATCAAAAAAGATACTTATATTGAATGAAAGACTAATGCAAAATTAACAATAATTGAATATTCTGAACTTTTATGTCCATATTGCAAAAAACAAAAAGACAACAAAGTAATAGAAACGTTATTACAAAAATATCCAAATGATGTTAATTCTGTATTCAAACATTACATTGTCCATCCAGATGCCAAAAGACTTGCTGAAGCGGCAGAATGTGTTTGAGAATTATGATGAACAAAAAAATTTATTGATTTTATAACTAAAGCTTTTGATTTAACGGATAATTCAGATGTTTGAGTTACTGATTTAGCAAAAAATTTATGAGTTAATGAAACAAAATTTACTACTTGCTACAAAAGCGATAAATTCTCAGCAAAAATTGATGCAACAGCAGAAGAATGAAGAAGCTTGTTCGGAATATCATGAACTCCTGGTAATGTTATAATAAACAATGAAAATTGAAAATTTATAGTAATAGCTTGAGCATATCCAATAGAAACATTTGAACAAAATATAAATACATTGTTATGAAAATAAATTTCAAAACAAGCTAACAAAAAAATAAAAAATAGAAACGGTGATGGTAAAAAAACCAACACCGTTTTTTTTATTTCAATGCCTTTTACACTCATACCTACCGCAGGCAGATACAAAATTTTTTTCTTTCTCTTAACGCTATCATTGCCTCGTCACTCGTTACTCGTCACTCGTAACTAATTAAAAATTATTCATTTTTCATTTTATTTATAATTCAATAAACTCAAATCATTGCAGCATTGTCGGTAGAATAAATTTTATTACTTGGTCTAAGCAATTGCAAATTAAATAGCTCTTTCTTTTCAAAACTTTTTACACTTTCAAAACTTTTTATTTTTTTATTATTAATTTTTAATCTTTTAATTTTTCAATCTTTTAATTTTTTAATTTCTTGATTCAAGAACTCCCACAATCTTTCATTTGCTGAAACTCATCAAGCTATTGATATAGTTTTGGCCTTATATTTTTTTCAAGCTTTGATTAATTTTTTTGCTAATACTTCTATTACAGCTTCTTGAAATTCATAAGCAATTTTATTTATTATATTAGAATTAAGTTTAATTCACTTTTTTTCTAATTGTTTTAATAAAAATGAAACCTGACTTTTCATACCAGAAAAACTAAATTCAAATTTATCTTTTGACAAAAAAATTCTTTTAAAAATTAATCTGATTCAGTTTTTTTGAATTGCTTTTAATTTGGCATTATCTTTTTTGAAAAGTTGAGCTTTTTGTGATATCCAAATTCATCAAGGATAAGGTCAACCAAGCATTCTTGCAACTTTATCAAAACACTCCCCTGCCGCATCATCCAAAGTATATCAAATTTTCTCAATCTCAAAATCAAACGAGATTTTTTGTTCTTTAATTTTTAATCTTTTAATTTTTCAATCTTTTAATTTTTTAATTAAATATAAATCATTATGTCATCAACTTGCAGTCAAAACAACCATGGGAAATTTAATATCTTTTATATTTCTTTCTAAAAACAAGGAAAATATATGTCAATAAATATGATTTGCTTCAATCAATGGCTTATTAAAAAAACTTGAAATCATTTTTGCCACAGCTTTTCATACAACTAAAGAACCAGGCAATCATGGATGAGTAGTTACACTTACAAAATCAACTTTTTCAATTTTTTCCCAAGTAATGTTTTCCAAAACAGCTATTATTTTTTCAAAATGTAACCTAGAGGCAATTTCTGGGACTACTCAACCATATTTTTGATGATCGTTAATTTGTGAATAAGCAAGTAATTTATCAACTTCAAATTTATTTCCATCAAAAGAAATTATACCCACAGAAGTATCATCACAACTAGTTTCAATTGCCAAAGTTTTCAATATTTTCATAAATCATTAACGAATAAATAAAAACTACTCAAAAATTTGCTTTTTTCACAAATTACAAGTATAATATAAATATATTTTACAATTTAAAGCAAAAATAATGAATAATAAAAACTACTGATTAGAAAAATCAAAAGAAAGAAAAAGTTTAAAAGAAACATTTCCGTTATTCATAACAGAATTAGAAAAAGTTTTAAATTGAAGCATAGATAACGCAAAATATGCAAATAATTATTTATATAAATTAATAGAAAAAAATCCATCTATATTATGAAATCATTATATAAAAGACTGAATTTACAAAATTCGTATAATCGAAAAAAATGAACAATGAATAGAAATATTAATTTTATGACCAGAATATAAAAATAAAGATAATACAGTAAATGAATATAAAAAATATATTAAAATCAATAAACAACAAATTCAAGATTTAGATGAATACAAAGACTACAATGAAGTAGTAAAAAAATACATAAAATGAGGGATTGGAAGTTTAAATGAAACAGAAAAAACAACATATTGAAAAACTATAGAAAACGAAATTGAACAAATAAATAAATGAAAACACAAACAAGAATGGGACATAATGAAAGAATTTAAAATATGAGATAAAGTTTTAATAAAAGTAAAAGAAAAATCACAAGAAAATAATAAAATCACAAACAAAAAAAGAATAGAAAAAGTAAAAATTGATGATCTTATGGGAATATTAAAAGAAACTATAAAAAAAAGAAATGAAAATCACAAAAATTGAATAAATTATGTAAAAGAAATTGAAAGAATCACAATGTATTTGGTGGAAATGAAAAATAACTGAGCCAATCAATACCTAAAAGATTTCCAAAATTGGATAAATCAAAAAACCACACATAAACAAACAATAGAAGAAAAAAAAATACAAAAAACATATTCCCAATCAACAGACAAAACAAAACAAAAAAAACCATTAGATAAAGAAAAAAATAATGAATATAAAACTAACGTACAAAAAGCGGATAAAAACATAGAAACGAATATAAAGAAAGATATTTTTGAAGTATTGAAACGCATTTACAATAAAGACATAACACTTCATCAATGAGATGATATAGACAAAATGACTTCGATATTTTTGTTAAAAATTTGTTGATTTTTTAAAGATAAAAATTGAGAAAAAATTAAAGATAAAGAATGAAAAATATTAGAAATAAAAGATATTATAAAAAATGTTGTACACTGAGAAAGTAATTCTACTGGATTACATATAGATACATGACAAACAGCAACTTGAATAAAAATAAAAAATATAATAAAAAAACAATCAATCAAAGACAAAGAATGAAAAGAAACTTGAAGATATAAAATAGTTAAATCATTATTTAAGTCCAAAGCAATTCTTGATGAACATTCAGACAACACACAAGAAGCAGAAAACATAAAAAGACCAACCTCAAGCGCACATATAATATTCGATATACTACAAGAACTTTGAATGGTGCCAGAAAAATATTTCGAACAAATCAAAAGATTTATAAAATTCGTAGATATTGTAGATAGTCTAGAATATCAAAGTGCAGGATTAGATTACAGAAATTCATATAAAACCTTTATTTGACTTTATCGCAATTTAAAAATAGAAGAAATATATAATTATTTCGAAAATCCAAATAATACTTGATTTGAAATTTTAAGCGAAAATTTTTTGAGAAATACATTTACTCAAAAGTTTGAAAAATGATACAAAAAATCAATAAGTCTAAAAGAGATTTCAGAACAGCATAAAATAAGAGTTGAAAAAAATATATCAAAATTACAAGAAATAGAAAGCGAATGAAAAATTTTAACAAAAATAATAGACTGAAAAGATATTAATTTTATTTTGGATATTGGAAATAATATCAATGATTGACCACAAACAGCACAATGAGAATGATATTGAATAATCAAACTTTATCCTGCAACAGGAGATTTGTACATATACAGTCCTAGATTATTACCTAAAAAAATTAGATGAATACTTACAAGTGAATTCTTTTTGATAGTAAAAGATTGTGATAGAAAAATTTTAAATGAAATACTATTTTGAAAAACAAATAGGGAAAAAGAATTTTATCCAATAAAAAACGCAAAACACATAAGACAAAATGGTAAAGAAATAATCCTCAATACAAATATCAACAATATCAACAAATGACTGAATGAGTTTTTTGCAAAAAGAAAGGAAATAGAAAATAAAAACGCCGAAAAAAAAGTTGAATTAGATTTTAACAAATTACCAACGATATTGTGATGAGAAAAATTGGAAATATGACAAACTCTTCCATGAATAATAAATAACAAATTTACTTGAACAGCATTCGTAACTTTAGATAAAAACAATACTATAAAATGAGTTTTACACAAAAATAATGTACCAAAAGAACTTATAGAAAAATTAGAAATCTGACAAAAAATTAATGTAAAAATAATAGATATTAAAGAAGATGAAAAGGGCAAATTAAAAATTAATTTAGTTGTATCTGATTAAACCAAAGGCTCAATAATATTTTCTTCAACAGTTAATCCACGAGCAACTTTCTTTATAATTGGCAAAGAAACCCAAATCAAAATTAAATTAAATATTGGCACAAAAATAAAAAATCAGATTAATCAAATTTTAAAATAATTATTAAAAACATAAGCAAAAAATGCAAATAATATTATCAATCAGAATAATTTAAATATTTTTTTGTAATCAATAACTGGAGAAATTTTTTTTCTAATTCAAACCAATATTGCTCAAAACATAAAAATTATTTCTATAAATACTTGAGTAATCACTCATCCAAGCAATCAATATTTTGGTATTATCAAAACTCACAAAGGGATTCATAAAATAACTCAAACTAAATTAATTGGTAATAAAACATTTTGTTTATCAACAGCTACAAATAAATAATTATAAACTTGTTTAATAAAACTAGCAAATAAAACTAATCATAAAAAAGGTAAAATCTGATTTGATCATCGATGCCAAATTGTGTCAAACGATCATAAAAATGCTTTTCAAGATACTGCTAAAATAATCCAATCAGAAAATATCCAAAAATTTATAGCAATAATGGTGCCAATCCAAAAAATTAAAATGAAAAAATTTCCAAAACTTTTTAGTTTATCAACTAAAGAATAATTAGAAATTTTATGTAAAATACTATTTCAAAGTGCAGATGGGATAATCAATAAAATTTCCACTAAAGACAAAGATAATGCTCGCATTCAAGTATAATCATGTCATGATGATGTAGGGAAAAACCATCAAAGAAAAATCAACACTATCAAAGTATGAAAACTACTCAAATAATAAGACACACCATATTGTCGATTTTTTTTTATAATATCTTTTGTAAATTTTCGATCAAATTTTATTTTCAGTGGCAATATTTTTTTTGCTCTTATATGAATTTCTATATTTTGTCATATACTACTTACGACAACTGAAAACATAATAAGACAAAAAGCCAAAATAGATAAAGAACTTCAATTGAAATTAACGTTTCTAAAAAACAAATAAACAACTGGAACTAAAATAATTATTTGAGAAAGTCTAGCTGTAATTAAAGTAAAACTAAGTTGTTCCATTCTCCAAAAAATCTGCAAAGGAAGTTGTTGAATACCAGCAAACATAAAACTAGCAGAAAAAATAAGCCCAAATGGCAATCACCAAACTAAATAAGGATTAGAAGTATATGCTGGTAAAAAATAAGCAACAACAATCGCAACTAAATAAACAAAAGACATAATAATAACTCTTGTTCATACAAACTTTCAATATTCAGATTTTAATTCTTCATTATTTGGATCTTTTGATTTATCTTTTATTTATCACAATCTTTTAACTGCCAAAACATAAAGTCACAAATCAGCCAAAGCAGTACAAATAGAAAAA
>JBBABP010000043.1:0-9410 GCA_041657585.1 Candidatus Absconditabacterales bacterium
ATATTATAAATTTTTTGGAAAAATTAAAAGAATTGAAAATAGAAAATGTAGAAAATAATCTGAATATTGAAAATTCGTTAAGAACTATTGATGGCGTAAAAGATTTTGAAGATAAAGAAAAAATAATGCAAAACGTCCAGCATCCGATTATAAATAATTGCATAGAAATTAAATCAGTACTAGTTTAGTCTTTGGTCCCCACCAATAAAGAGGTGGGCAAGTTTGGTCTTTGGTCTTTAGTTGTTAGTTATTAATTGCCTTTATAGTAATATCAAATATCAAATCTTTGCCAGCTAATTCATGATTGGCGTCAAAAGTAATTTCTTGATCCGTCACAGCGTAAACTTTCAATTTTTGTCAGTAAGCAGAAGTGACAATGTCCCCTACTTTATATTTTTCTGCATCAGGAATTTTTGCGCGTTCTACTTTGATTAACTTTGTTTCATCTCGTTTACCATATGCTTGATCTGATGGAATTGTAACTGTTTTTGTTTGTCAAACTTTCATTCCAACAACTGCGTTATCAAAACCAGCAATCATCTGCCCTGCTCAAGCTTGAAATTTTAATCATTCGTTGTAATTTCTTCATGACTGATAAAGTCAGCAATTAACTGCAATATTTTCTACGCTCGTATCGAAAACCTCGTTTTTGTTTAATCTTCAAATATAGTCGACAATTACTGTATCTCATTTTGCAACAACCTTGTCTCATGTTCAGATTAAATCTGCTTTTTGCAAATATTGATTTATAAAATCTGAACACTGACTTAAAATTTGAGTTCAAGTTTGAGTGTCTGTTTTGACTACATTTTTTTTTGCATTTCAGCATCAAGTTAAAACCATAAATGATAATAAAAAAGGTAAAATAATAAGTAATTTTTTCATAATTTTTTGTAATCAAGAAATAAAAAAGCTATGAAAGCCTCAAAGCTATAAAAGCTATAGAAGCTAAATGGGATTTGTTGTTCAAAAAAAATCCTGTTTAATTCAGGATTTATTTTAATTATATCTTATAAGAATTCAAACAAAATTTGGAATTTAGAACCTGTCTACTAATTTAGACGTAATTAATTCACGTAGAGATAATTCATGAATTATCTCTACAACTATATAATTAAAGACTATCGACTAAAGACTATTGACTAAAGACTATCGACTAAAGACTAATCTTTGTCTGCTTTAAAATAATATCACATCACAAATCACAATGGAGTACCGATAATTGATCAAATAAGCGTAACAACTGTTTCAAGTTTTAAAAATAAATTTGCTTGCCCAACCATATAATAAACGAATAAATTGTATCATATTGTAAAAAGAATGCTTCCAAATAATGCGATAAAAAATCACCACACGAAAATTTTTCAGATTTTTGCTCTTGTTTCATCATTAAATTTTACTGAATCAAATTCATCATTTTGATCGTCCAAAAGTTTTTGTTTAATTTCGTCTATTGATTTTTTGATATCATCTTCTATCATTTTCTGTAAATTATTTTTTAAAAGCAAGTGTTATAAATTTTTGGTAAGCATCAACTAAACTATTTGTCTGATGTAAAAGATTTTTTACAGATTCATTGATGTGATTTAAAGAACGCTCAAGTTGTGTAGAAACAGCTGGTTGAATTTGTTGATTATTTAAATAATTAATAACTTTTTTGATGTTTGAAGTTTCATCTATCAAAAATTTTATTGTGTTCACATTTTTTTCTATCAAAAATTTTATTTGTTTATGCTGAGATATTAATTTATCTTTTGTCATAATTAAGATTAGAAGTAAAAAAGTTACAAAGGCTACAAAGGCTTCAAAGGCTTCAAAGGTACCATTTCCTAATTCCAAATTCCCAGTTCCTAACCACGCAGTTGCGGGACTTCGCTACGCTCGTTCCTATTTTAAATTATCCAAACTTTGTGTTTGTTCTTCTGGTTTTGTTTCTGGTTTTGTTGTTGTAGGAATATTTTCACTGATAGTTTGACTAACTGCATTTACTCAAAACATTGCATCTTTTGCAACTATTTCAGCTACTTGTGATGCTTTGTTTGCAACTGTTGTTGCTGTGTCTATAGTTTTGTTTACAGCTGTCGTTGCTGTGTCTATAGTCTTGTTTGTAACATCAACAACTTTATTTGTTACGTCATTCGCACTATCCCAAACTTTTGTAAAAACCTTATCAACATTTGGAACTTTTTGAGAAATAGGATTACTTTCTCAAGTTACTGGATCTGGTTGTCCTGTAATTTTCGCCAAAAAACTAACCGTGCTTTTGATAAATTTATTCAAGGATCATTCTGTAGCAACTTTAGGCTGAGTATCAACAGTAGTTTTCACTTCATTAAAATTTTCTGTTGAACTTGCGTTTTGTAAATCTGTCATTTTTGTTTGTAATGTATAAAAAGAAAACATAATTATTTTATCCTTTTTGATTATAAAAGCAAAAAATGACGTATATTGTTAGATATTAACTTGCTTTTTTGCCAAAAAATTATATGATATATAATAGTGACGAGCTTGCCTGTCGGTAGGTAGGTGAATAGTGACGAGTGAATAGTTACGAGTGACGAGTGAATAGTTTAAAGCCACAAGCATAAAATTTCGGATTTTTTAACCCTGCTAAAGCAGGGCTCACTTCGTTCGTTTTTTAATCTTTTAATATTTTAATTTTTGAATCTTTTAATTTATGTCCGATTTAACATATTTTGGTGAATGAGAGAGAATTGACGTATGGCTAACTAATGAATTTTGATATTCAAGAAATTTTTTTCATCATATCATTCAAAGATGATGAATCAAAGTTAATGAAAATATCGTAAAAAAATCTTATAAATTAAGAAATAATGATCAGATTGTTATTGAAAATTTACAAAGACATTTATCTCCATTGGTCTTAGAAGAGTCACCAAAAATAGATATTTCGATAGTTTTGGAAAAAGAAGATTATTTAGTTGTGAACAAACCTAAATGAGTTTTGTCTCATCCAAAAAATTTATGGGAAGTTGATAAACCTTCTGTTGTTGGGTTTTTGTATCATAGATATAAAGAATTGCCTTCAGTTGGAAATTTTATAAGAGCTGGGCTAATTCATAGATTAGATATAGGAACTGATGGTTTGATGATAATTGTCAAAACTGAAAAATGACTGAAATATTTTAAAAATTTATTTAATCAAAAATCTGACTTAAAAGAAATTGAGGATAAAGAAAAAGTTTGATTGAAAAAATTTTATCGTGCATTTTGCTATTTAAAGTCAGATTGAGAAAAATTTTTGGATTGAATAAAAGATGATCTCCCCTATTATATCCAAGAAATCGTAAAGCCAAAAATCCCTTATTACATACCCAAAATCTGAATAACAAAAATACTGGCAATTTCATTGCCAGAAGGAACGAGGGACAAGGTAAAAGGGAAAAATAATAATATCAAGCCATTGTTCCACAACCCTAAATCCTCATCCATAGTTAAAATTTCGTTAGAAATTTTGACGTGAAGAACGCACCAAATAAGATATCATTTGAGTAGTAAATGATTGCCGATAATTGGAGATTGATTGTATGGAGATGATGAAAATAATGAGATTCAATTGACTGCGTATAAATTAATTTTCACAGATCCAGATTGAGAGAGAATTAGTTTGGAAATATAAAAAAAATCCCCACTTATAAAGCAAGGACTTGTTATAAATAACGAATTAACTTAAATATCTTTCCATCAATTCTTCGTGGATATCTTTGATAGTTATCAAAATCCCAGTTTCAATGGTATTCCCAAATTTTTTATTAAATGCCGTACCAAATGATTTCATTGTTGGTGACAAATCCATGTATGAACTTATCAATGGTGGGATTCGTTCATTAAATTTGGATAAAGAAGTTTTCAGAATGGATTTATCTTCACGATAACTATTTTTTAAAAATATTCCCTTTAAAAGATGAATACTTTCTTGCAAAGATTTATCTTCAAATTCTGTCTTTGGTTTTAGTAATTTTTCTGTGTCAGGAAAATGTTTTTCCAAGAAATATAGAATTAATAATTTTGCCTGTTCGTTGTACTTTTGGTACATCGTCACTTTGCCGAAGAAATATTTTATTTCTCGATTTTCTTTTACCAAATGACCCAATCCATTCCACAAATTAAACAATGAATAAAGAGTATTTTGATATTTTGGTTGAATAAAAGATCGTCCAAGTTCAATTGAATATGGCAAATATTCCTGTATGAACTTTGTAGAAAAATCAAATAATTCTTCTGTTGGGCTTAAAATTTTGCCGTCTTTAAATAAATCTTTCATCAAGGCAAACCTGTATCCTCCAACAATTTCTTCATCCTGTGGATTCCAAACTATCAGTTGCTGAAAAAAATTATCAAACTCGTCTAAATCAACTGGTTTTCCTGTTCCGCCACCAGCATTACGAAAAGTTAATTCTCGCAATCTTCCAAGCTCTTGCAACAAATTTGGACTATCTTTGGATGAAAAAATATAAATTTCGTTTTTGTTTTTGGTCTGTTTTATTAATTTTGATGTTGTTAATTCTTTTTTTAAAGAATCTAAAACGATTGGTTGTATTAAATTTTCCATATTATTTAATTTAATTTTATTTTATTTTTGTTATTAATTTTTATTTGAGACTGAAATATAAGAATGTAAATACATTTTTCAATATGAAATTTTTTAATGTTTTAACTATTTTGTATTTGTTGTTGTTTGTAAAATTAACTGAAAATTATTGAAATTCTGATTTAATTTTTTTTGTCGAATTTTTCAATATAGTTTAGAAGTTATGGATATTGTAAAGTATGGATTAATTTTAAATTCATTTGATGAATAATAGTTTGGATTTTTTGTTGGAGAAATAGTGATATTCCGATTGGAAATTGTAATATTATCTGGAAATAAATTTGTCCATCAATCTTCTTGATCTTTTGGCAAATTAAATCAAATATATCATCAAGAAATAGCAGTTCAAGTGCAAATAAATCATTGGCTGTAATCGCAAGCTCGTGTATCTATGACTCAATCATAAACTCACGAAGAAATGGCGATATTAAAATTATGATTGTTTCACGCGTCAAATCATTTTAATTTTAAAATTTGTATATTATATTGTTTTTCGTTATCTCAACTAATTACTCAATCGCCGTTTCGATCCCCACTATTGATTAATTTTCTTCTAAAAAAAATTTTCTGTGTTTCGTCTTGAGAAATTAAATATAATTCTTGAATTCATGTCGAAGAAATTAATTTATTATCGCCAGAATAATCATCATAATCTATTTCGTAATCTTTGGTAATTGAATTTATTTTTTCAAATCACAAATAAGTGTCCTGAAGCAAATCTTGTCTTGCGGATAGATTATATTTTGATTTCATTATGCTGTTGTAAAGACTAATGATGACTGTCATAAGTAAAGAAAACAATATCAAAGCCAAGATTATTTCCAACAAACTAAATCATTTTTTTATATTTATTTTCATAATTATAAACTAAAAGTAAATATAGTATGTTGACTGTCATTGCGAGTCTGCCTGCCGGTAGGCAGGGAGCTTCTTTGCGACGCAATGACTTGTTTTTTAATCTTTTAATTTTTCATTAAGTGCTTTTCTTGTTGCTGGTCACATCCATCATCGAGTTTGTGAACTTTTTTCATATCATTTCAAAAGTCAATTTGCTATTTGAAAAGCATAAACAGCATTACGAGTTGATTTTGAATATACACCATCAATATTTCATGTATAAAAACCTAAATTATTTAACAACTTCTGAAGTATTTTGATGTCTGGGCTTTTTTGGTTATTGTTAAATGGTTTTGTAAAAATAAATATAGATTTTGTTTCTTGTGTTGCTTGTGTATTTTCTGAATTAAAATTATCAACGTCGTTTGTTCAAGTTGTTGTTTGAATGGTATCTGAAATGTCTGTAATGTTTTTTGCTAAATTATTTATTTGCTGAATTGAATAAGATTTAAATTCTTGAATCTTTTTTGAAAATTGTTTTGTAAATAAATTATTAAATCAACTTAAAAGCTGGTTTTTAAATAAGTTTGAGTTTCAAGTTCATTGTGATAGAGATAATCAGCTATTTATATTATTTTTTAATGATTGAATAGATTGATATATTTTTGATAAACTTGAATCTAAATTTGGATCGTCGATTCAAATTGTAGAACAATTGAATTTATTACTTTTTATATATTTATTTTTTAGATCATCTATTTGTTTTTTGATTGAAAGAAATGATTTATAATCATACCAATTTTGCAAAGATGATGCCAACTGTTCATCAAAATCCAAAACATAAGATCAGATTAAAAAATCTTTTTGAGATAATAATACGCCAGTAAGGTTTGTTAATTTTGGACGTTTTTTTGATTCATTTTGAATGTAAGATTGCAACTGTGTATCTAATAAATTTTTCGCACTTATTTTGATTCAATTTAATTTTTCCATAAAATCATTTACTGAAGCCAAAGTATCATTTGCATTTTTGATTTGTAGATTTAAAGAATTAAATCCAGAAATTATACTTTGAATTTTTGTAATTTTGCCTCATATTGTTTTAATTAAATCTTTGTTTTGTAAATAATATTGAGCAAAATCGCTTACAAATTGTTTTATCTTACCCTGATAAATAGTTTGAAAATTTATGATAAATCATTTTTGGATATTTACAATATCATCTATATTTTGTTGTAATTTAATTTTCTCTGTTTCATAAGTCGAATCTCAATCGAACAAATTAATATTACTATCTTTTAAAATATGATTTTTTTCTTCTAAAGAATTAATCTGATTTTCTAAATCAACAAAGTTTTTTAACAACGCTATTTTCAATGATTCTTTTTCTTTTTGCATTTGAGATAAAATTGAATTATCTTGCATTGCGCCCAAGCAAATCAATGACTGATATTCAACTGATTGCATTAATGCTAATCAGCTTTTTTGAAAATTATCATTTAAACTTTTGTAAGTGGCGTCGAACAAAGTTATAATAGAATCTTTTTGTGTTTTGGAATAATCCAACAAAGATCAAGAAATTAATTTTATTGAATTGCTTGTTCAAGTTAAATTTGTTCAAGTATCTGCGAATGCGAAACAGGCAAAAATGAAAAGTAATAATGTTGTGAAAATTAATTTTTTTGTTGTGATTTTCATTATTAATTTGATTGAAAGTAAAGGAAATATGGTAATTTGAATATGGTAATTGCGAGCCTGCCCGCCTTTTGTTTGGTGGGGAGCTTCTTTGCGACGAAGCAATCTTCTTTAAAAACGTTTAAGATTGCTTCGCTACGCTCGCAATGACAGGATATTATTTTTTATCGTTTCTTTTTATAAATTCAAGTTGATTTTGTTTGGCAAAATCATTAAATTCAAATTAGATTTAATTTTTGAGTTTTTTAATCCCCGCCAATAAAGGGGCGGGCAAGTTTTAATTTTTTAATTATTATAAATGTTGATCCCTAGCGTAATAGAAAAAGTTAAATGATGAGAGAGAGCTTATGATATTTTTTCAAGATTACTTGAAGATAGAATAATCTTTATTTGAGATCCGATTGATAGCCATATTGTTAGCTCAGTTGTTGCTCAGCTTTTGTTTTTGGAAAAAAAAGATCCTGACAAGGATATTATAATGTACATCAACACCCCTTGATGAGAAGTTTATAGTTGAATGGCGATCTACGACACAATGCAATATGTAAAATGTGACATAGTGACAATAGCCACATGACTTGCGGCATCTATGGGATCTATCTTTTTGACTTGATGAACTAAATGAAAAAGATATGCGTTGCCTCACAGCAAAATAATGATTCATCAGCCGTTAATTTCTGGTGGTGGATTAACATGACAGGCAACAGATATTCAAATTGAAGCTGAAGAAATGATGAAGATCAAAAAAATGTTTATTGAAATTGTCGCTAAACATACAGGACAAAAAATTGAGAAAGTTGAACAAGATATGGAAAGAAATAAATGGATGAATCCAAAAGATGCTTTGGAATATGGTTTAATTGATAAAATAATTTAAGAATTTGGGGAATTGTTTTTTGTGGAACGGTTGAAACCGTTCTTTTTTTTATATCGATCTATTTTATCTCAAAACTTATTTTTGTTATCTTATTTTCTCAAAAATTTATTAGAACCGATGTTGCTCATTGATTTGCTGCGAGTAAATTAACTTCTATCTCTCAATTATCTAACAAATTAATTAACGAATAATTGGTAAGTAAATTATTGTTGGTTGTAATAACTCAAAATGGGATAGGCAAAAGTCATTTATATTTTTCGCCTGTTTTTTTGTCTGTCACAGAAATTTTAAGTTTTGCTTGTTGATTGATGAGCAAATCGTTGCCTCAATCTAAAGTTAATTTAATATCTCGTAAAGAAATGAAATGTTTTGCAAAATCTGAAACATTATCAAAGTTTAGTGTAATATCTTGAGGTGTTTTTGAAGTTTGAGTTTGATTTGAAATTGTCGTTGATGTTTGTGTTTGAATTAAGGGCTGTATTGAAATTTCTGGTGTTTCTCAAGTTTGAAAATTTGTCCCTGTCTGTATAATTACTGGAATAACTGCGTTATCTGAATTGTGAATTATTTCTGTTCCTGTTGAAGTAAGCAAATTATTTCAAGTAAGTAAATTTCATGTGCTAACTTCAGTGCTTGAAGATTTGTTTTGTGGATAAATAAAACATTTGATATTTGAATTATCTGAATCTTCTCGACGATCAGACATTGTGAATTTTCATACCCAAGCCATATCTCTTACAATCATTTTTTTTAGCTTTGCATCGTAGTGCATTATTTTTCCAACGTGTCAGTAAATTCAAAATTTATCTCATTGTCAGTAGACTACAAGAGCTCCTTGAGTTGGTGTATTTCAAATTTTGTATCAAGTTTGTGAAGCATTTTGACATCGATCTATTGCATTTCATCACCATGTTCTTTGTTGCTGAGTTCAGCTCAAATAAGGGAAAAATTCTGGAGAAATACGTGCCACTCAGTATGTACAATATCATGGAGTGAAAGTATTTTGGACCGAATCATCCATTGTTCGTAGTGATATAATATTTCATTTTGCCATTGATGTTTTTGGCTCACTCATAGCTAAAAGTAAATTTTGAGAAATTTGTAAATCGTTGCTTCTATATAAATCAGCATTTATTCAAGTAAAATTAGCAAACATCAAACTTGTAAATCCAAAAATTCAAACTATAATTAGTTCTCAAAAATGCAAAAATGTATGATGAAAATGACGAATAACATGTAAAATTTTGTGAACATGTTTGTGCTCTTGTTTACGCAAATGTTTTATTAAATGTTTGTGTATTTTTTTGTTGATATGCTTTCTGATTTTTCACAATAGCATAAGTTTTTGTTAAAATAGTAAACAGTTAAATTATATACGGAAATCATTTT
>JBBABP010000044.1:0-9217 GCA_041657585.1 Candidatus Absconditabacterales bacterium
AAATAACTAATTTTTTTTTGTTTTGAAAAATTTTTGATCTTCAAATGGCGGAAGTTTGCGATATTTTTGAGATGGGCCAAAACGCTTTGGCGATAGTCATCTTCTTCAACCTCATTTTTTATCTGTAGATTTATCCAAACGCAAATTTCAATATTCTCATTTCTGATCTTTGGCAACAATATGATCTGACTCTTGTATTCTGATATTGTGTGTTTTTTCTATATCTTGAAAAAGCTGCCTTTCCATTGGTGAAACTAACATAATAGCTTTGCCACTTGCACCAGCTCTTCCTGTTCTGCCAATTCTATGAATATAACTTTTAGGATCAACAGGCACATCAAAATTGATAACCAATCAAACATTTTCCATATTTAGTCATCTGGATGCGACATCTGTCGTCACGAGTATTTGAGTTTTTCATTGTTTAAAATCGTTGAGAGTGGCTTGTCTTTTGCTCTGAGGCATATCGCCGTTTAGTAGACCGACCTTGAATTTATCTCAGATTAAAATTTGATATATCGTTTTTGTATTTCTTTTTGTGTGAGTAAAAATAAGAACTTTGTCTTGTGGATTTTCCTGGATAATTTTGATAACATTATAAAGTTTTTGCTCGTGATCTATCCAAACATATCTGTGATGAATTTTGTCCACTGTCACTTCTTCGCCTATTTTGATAAATTCGTATGTTGAAATATGCTCCCTGATAATTGATTTAATCTCGTTATTTATTGTTGCAGAAAAAGTATAAGTTTGTTTCACATTTCTAAGTTGGGCTCGAATTTTTTTGATATCGCGAACAAATCACATATCCAACATTCTATCTACTTCGTCCAATACGAAATAATCCACTACGCTAATATTGATAATTTTTTGATTCATAAAATCCATCAACCTACCTGGTGTAGCAACTACAATCATAGGATTTCTTTTGAGATTATTTTTTTGCAAAAACGGACTCGCTCAACCGTAAAGACAAGCAAAACTAACTCAATAAAATTTAGTCAGATTTTTAATTTCTTCTCATATTTGTACAACAAGTTCTCTAGTAGGTGCTATAATTAGTGCTTGCAAAGTTCTTTTGTTGGTGTCGATTTTATTTAGAATCGGCAAAAGAAATGCAGCTGTTTTGCCTGTTCAAGTTTGAGATTGTCAAACAATATTTTTGCCGGTAAAAGCTATTTTCATTACCTTTTCTTGGATTGGCGTAACCTCTTTGTATCACATAACTTCCAAAGATCTTAATAATCCTGACTTTAATCAGCATTCGGAGAATAACATAGAATAATTTTTTTTATAAGTAAAACATCTTTTATTGTTTGTGATGGTATTGCTTTGGCATTGAATATCAAGGGAGATAAAAAAACAAATTTTTTTTGACTTGAATTAAACCGCCAAAACAATAAACATTTTGCAACAAATTTTAAATTTTGTTTTGTAAAATAGCCCCTATATTTTAGAGGGCCTGCCTGCCGGTAGGCAGGGTTGGGGAGTAAGTTTTTTATTTTTTTGTGTTAGTTTAAAATGAAAATAGGAAAGAGAAATGTTTTTTTGATTCTGATTTTAATTTCTTTGTTTATAATTTTTTTCGTATGAAAATCTTTTGATGCTAAAACTTGAAAAAGTAGCTTTGTAATTACTTGAAATGGCGTAAGTCAATTTAGAAAATGACTTGATGTTTCTGGATGAACGAGATTGGTGTACAAAATTAATTATGACAAATATGAAAAAATTTATACGAACGCTACTGAACTTGCGGCTATAAAAAAAACTATAGAAAACATTATTATGAAAAATATTGATTGAAGAATCTCTAAACTTGGAGTGAGTGATTACAAATCTTACATTCAAAATTTGGACAATCAACATTATATAGTCGTAGAAATTTGATGAATCGCTGATTTGGATCAAGCTAAAGAAATTATTTGAAAGACTCTTGAACTTGAATTCAAGCTTCAAAACAAAGAAACTCCAACAAAAACATCAATTGCAGAAAGAAAAAAAATCGCCGTAGGTTTACTAAAAGAAGTTGAAATTAATCCAATCATGATGAAACAAATAACTGAATGAAGAATGTCAGAAAATATTTATTATAATTTTTTCACTGGTTGAACATTGGATCAATTACCTGAAATTTATAAAAACAATATCAAAATCTTAAATAAAATCTGAAGCTGAAAATTGTATAATTGAATTTTGGAAGGAAAATATACTGTTGTACAATCTCAAAGTGCATTATGAGTATCAACATGAATTGAGTTGAAATGACGAACTATTTTCAAATTAATTGATAAACAAGAAATCCAATGACTTTCATGAAAAAAAGAAATGGTTTATCAAATAGAAGACATTTTTATTCAGGATAGAGAAACTTGGGCTCCAGCAATTGACAAGAATAATAATGTTTTGAACTGAGCTTATTTTAAATTTGCACAGACAAGTAGTTCTCAAATTTGAGAGCCTGTCGTTGCAATCAATCTTGATGACAAATGAAAAGAAATATTTTGTCATATAACTCAAGTCAATATTTGAAATCCTATGGCTATTTTTGTTTGATGAAATTTGCTAACCGCACCGACAATACAATCTAAAATCTGTTGATGATCGGCTCAAATAGATTGAAAATTTACTACTGATACAGCAAAAGAATTGGTAAATAATCTGAATGAATGAACATTACCAGCTCCACTTATTTTGATGCAGGAAGAAAAAATTAGTCCAAGTTTGTGAGATAGTGCATTGAGTTCTGCTCTTTGGGCATGAATTATTTGACTTGTGGCAATTGCTATCTTGATGTGGGCAATGTATTGAGTAAAAAAAATGATTTTGACTATGCTTGTTATGCTTTCTTTTATAGCTTTACTTTTTGCATTTATTAAATTGAGTGATTATGCACTATCTTTGAGTGGAATAGCGGCCATTATACTTGCTATATGAATGTGAGTGGATGCCAATGTGTTGATTTATGAAAGATTACGTGAAGAAATTAAAGAAGGAAAAAGTTATGAATCTTCCATAGATCATGCCAAAGAAAGAAGCCGACCAGCAATTAGAGATTGACAAATAAGTACAGGATTGATTGCATTTTTGCTTTTCACTATGTGAATAAATATGTTCAAATGATTTGGATCTATGATAATAGTTACAATGTTTTTGACTTTGTTGTTTAACGTTCCTTTGACAAAAGAATTATTGCATATGTTTTATGACAAGAAATAACAGTAACTAATTTTATTCTTTATAAAATTCACAATGAAACAAAAAGTATTTCTAATTATTTTGATTGCGATTTTGAGTATCGGCTGAATTTCTATTTTCAAAGAATTTCTTGCAAACCATACTTATTATAATCAAATGCTAAATAGCTGAGTTAACTGGAAATTATTTGTTTGGGCGATTGTTTCGTCGCTAATACCAATTTATTATATTTTGAAATCAAAAAAATTCTCATTAAAAACTTTTATGATTCGAATATTGCCAGCTGGACTTTTGTTGTTTGGTGTTGCACACACTATAATCAAAGAAAGTATAGTTTGATGATCAGCATGATTTATTATTTTTTGTATAAATAATTTGATTTTATATTTTCTTGGAATGTATTTTGTGTTGTGAGTTTTGAGTTTGTGAACATGGATATCAAATAAAATATTGAAATTCAAAGAAATTAGACGACAAGAAATGTTTATTAATTTCTGAATAGGAATCTGATGTTTGCTTTTGTGAATATATATTTTGATGATGGTCAGACTTTTTTATCCACTTTTGACTTGGATTATTTTTTTATGACTTGGATGAATGATTTGGTTAATGAAGGCGAAATTAATAGATTTTAGATTGATGATAGAAGGATACTTCGCATGAACAAAATTGCATGATATAAAAAATAATGCGTGGAAATGGATGTTGATAATATTGATTTGAATTTCAATAATTTATTATTTTTACTGATTTCAACTTTCATTTATACCTTATTCTACTGCTTGGGATGCCAATCATGAATATATGTACGCACCAAAAGTGTTAGCAGAAAATTTTGGAGTTTTGCGATGAAATATTTGACCTGTAAGTTCAGCTCCTTTGTTGTGGCATTCGTTTATAGCATTTTGGTTTAGCTTAATTCAGCCGATTAAAAGTTGGTTTTGGTTAGCTCCAGACACCATTGCCGTAGCGATGAATTTTTTGAGTTGAATTTTTGTTTTGTTATTTGGGATATGATTAACTAAACAAGTTTTGGAATATTTTGGATTGAGTAAGGATGAAGATGATGAAAAATGAAATTTGCCATTTTATTTTTGATGGATTAGTTTGCTTTTTTGGTTGACGAGTTGAATGTGAGCATTTTTGGTTTTCGTAGATAATAAAACTGATCTTGGCGTTTTGGCAATGACGATATTAGCAATTCTTTCGTGATTTATTTTTTTGTGACATATAAAAAATTCTAAAAAAGAATGAAATATTTTGGACAAAGGCGCAAATAAATATTTGATAACTTCAGGATTTATTTTTACTCTTGCCGTGATGGCAAAACCTACAGCATTTATAGACACAATGGTTTTTGGATTATTGTTGTTAGCTATTTGGATTGATGAAATTGTGGCTCTTTGACTTTGAATAATGACAATCGGTTTTATGTGAGTAATGAAAGTTGCTAATGCCTCTGATTTGATGTGAACAATTCAATGAAAATATATCGCTTTAATCTGACTGATAATTATTTTAATCTGAATTATTAGAATGTTTTGGATCAAAAAACAACATAATTATTGGTTTGATAAAAAAGTTTTGTTTAGATATATTATAGTTCGAATTTTATCTTTTTTGATTTGATTGGTAATTTTCAAATGACCGAACGTGTTGATAAAAGAACTGAATGATTGAAATTTTGGCATCGGTAATTTTGCAAAGTCATTATTGCTACTTTGAAAAAATGATAATAAAATTTCTGATAATAAAATTTTACTCACGTTAAATGACTCTTGAAAAAATTTGGATTCTCAAAATAATATCGATAAATTGGCCTTGGAAAATAATAGTTGAAATATTTTAAATTTTTGAAATGAAAGTCAAATTAGTTTGGATGAATGTAAAACAACTAATTTTACCAAAGATGAATTGAACAAAAATTTACTGAAAGCAACTGTGGGAAATGAAGACGTTGGAAGATATGTTTGATATTGATGGAAAGAAATAAGCAAATGAGGATTGAATGTCGGCTATGGTCTACTTAGACTTTTTTATCGAAGTGACAATAAGTGTTTTTGATTGAATGCAGGAGCAAAACTTTTGTGTACAAACTGACAAGCGATTGACTCTTTTAATATCCCAGTTTTGACTCAGCTTTTTAATAAAATTTCTAAAAAATCTGAATGATACCAACTTTTGAGCTGAGCTTTGGCTACCTATAAAAGTAAAAATATAAGTGGAGCAATCAATCCAAATGAATTTAGAGATCAGATTTTGGCACTTAGACAATATTATCAAGACCACGCAATCAAAACAGAATATGGAAAAATTTCTATACCTTATAGATACATAATTCCATTTAATGTTGTGTTCAATCGATCACTTCAAAATCTTAGTAGTTATTACACTGATATATGATTCATTCGATTATTTTTATTTGTTTTTATAATTGCCTGATTGATTTACTGAATTGTAAAAGATGAAAAAAATTTGAGATGTCTGACTGGAGTGACAATAATTTGATGGTGAATACGGTGGATTATATGATGATGAATCGTTTGGTATTGAATTTGATTAATTATTCGAACTGGAATAAGTGCGATGCTATTTATAAAAAACTTAATGGAAGATAGCCAAGAAGAAAACAAAAAAACAATGTTTGTGATAGCTCTATTTTTGTTTGCCATACGAAGTTTGCTTCAATTTGTTTTCAACTTTATAAGAATTTCTTCTCAATGAGCTTCGTGACCATTTGCGTGGTATAAAATGACTAATTGAAAAACAACAGAAATAACTGAAAGACTTGAACAAAAAGATGTTGTGAAAAGTAAGTATTCACAAAAAGATGTCTTTGATTTACAATTCCCACATTATAATAAATTTATTGACGCAGTAAAAGATAGAAGCGACGATGATTGAGTTTTGATTGCATGAACATACATTCAATACTTTTTGAAAAATCAGCATAATATAAACTTTGATTGAATGTTGAATTGGTTTTGGGAACAAACTTCAGACAACAATTCCTGTAAATCTTACAAAAGATTACAAGATAAAAAAATTAAATATTTAGTAATAGATCCAAACATTTGAACTGTTGCGATGTGAGAAGGTAATGAAACCTTGTTCGATAGATTTTTTGCGAAAAGAGATCCTGTGACATGAAAGATGCAAAAACAATGAGCTATTTCAGAATTAGTAAAATTACGAAAAGATGGCTATCTCAAACTTTTTGGAACAAATAATATGTGAGCAAAATATGCTTTTTCTTTGTCAGATGAAGATTTGATAGCTTGATTTGGCGATATGACTGCAGACGATTTGTTATTTTTGAGAGCGAAATTGAGCATCGCAAGATTTTTCCCTGACTCGCAAACTTTGATAAATTTTATAGCAAATACCTTTACAAAAAGAATTTGAAACTGACTGGCTATCTGAGATATTGCAGATATTTATGGTAAGCCAGTAGATGAAAGTAAAATTTGAAACATCGCGCAAAATTTAATTACTAACTGAGTTAATGGCTCGGAAGAAATACAAAAACAAATCGCCGGATTAAGTCAGGATGAAAGAATTATTTTGCTTCAATATCTTGGACTATTTAATTTAGCAAAAGCTACTGACCAAAATAACGCCCAACAATACCAACAATATTTGAACAATCTTTTGTGACAAAGTTTGTGATGAGGTAGTCAGCTTATTGTGTTTGAGTTGAAGTAAGGAAAAGTTACAAAAGCTTCAAAGGCTTCAAGGGCTTCAAAGATTACAAAAAACTCAAAAAATATTTGTCATTGCGATGAGCTTTTTTGCGACGAAGCAATCTTGTTTTAAATGTTTAAGATTGCTTCACTTCGCCTGCCTACCGCAGGCATGTTCGCAATGACCAATTCCAGATTCCTAATTCCTAATTCCCAATTTTATATTCATAAAATTCTCCCATGAAAATCGTAACTTCTGATATCAAAAAATGAACTATTTTGGAAATAGATGGTCAGCTTTATAAAGTTTTGGACTTTTCTTTTATGCAAATGCAACAAAGACAATGATCATATACTTACAAAATGAGAAATATTATTAGTTGATGAGTTCAAAATATGACATACAAATCATGAACAGTTTTGGAACTAGCAGAGGTGGCGACGAAAAATGCAGTTTATCTTTACAATAGTTGAGATGTTTATTCCTTTATGGAAAATGACAGCTGAGAAATGTTTGATTTGAACAAAGATATGGTTGAAGATATAATCGGTTATTTAAAAGAAAATATGGATTGCTTTTTGACCATTTACAAATGAAATGTAATCGGAGTAATTTTACCAACGACAATAAGTTACAAAATAATTTCAACTGTTCCTGGAGTAAAATGAGATAGGGCACAGGCTGGCAAAAAACCTGCAACATTAGAAACCTGAATGGAAATTATGATCCCTTTGCACAAAAATGAATGAGATATGGTTACGGTTAACACTCTAACTTGAGAGACTAATTAAAATAATAGCTTTTGAATTTACCATAAAAAGGCAAGTCTGATTTTTTAAAAATATTTTAAATTATTTTATCCAAGCTTTCACTATTCTGATATTAAAATGGAAAGTTTTTACTTCTTCAAATTCAAAAAAATCTGAATATAAATTACGCAAAATATCTAACTGCCAAGTCATCATTTCCAAAAACATCACAAATCAATTTTCATTTTTACTGTCCTTCTTTTCTTCACATAACTCGTCACTGGTCACACGTCACTCGTCACACGTCACTCGTAACTGAATTATCTGCTCAAACATTTTTTTATAATAATCCAATCCATCATCTCAGCCGACAAAAGCCATTTTTGGCTCCCATTTAATTGCGGTTACTGGAGCATTTTCATCAAAAGTTTTTTCAGGAATGTATGGCAAATTTGCAACAAGAACAACGTCAGTATGAATTTGTCATTGCGAGCCTGCCCGCCTTTTGTTTGGTGAGGAGCTTTTTTGCGACGAAACAATCTTTTCTTTACATAACTCGTCACACGTCACTCGTCACACGTCACTCGTTACTATTCACCCCTCATTATTGATTAGAAATTCTAACAAATCAGACTGAACAAATTCCAGGTCAGTTTTAATTTCTCAGATCAGATTTTTGTAATTTATTTTTGCCACTTCTAATGCTTTTTGAGAAATATCTGTAAATATTGCCTTATCAAAAAAATCTTTGTTAAACAACAAAACAGAAGTTCACAATACTCCACAACCAGTTCCAATATCCAACAAAACATTCTTAATTGGCGATTTATTTATTTTTGTGACCTTTGTGGCCTTTGTAGCCTTTGTAGCTTTGAGGCCTTTATTTATTTCTTCATTAACTGCATTTATCATATATTCCGTCTCCGGACGAGGGATCAAAACATTTTCGTTTACCAAAAATTTATTATCAAAAAATTGCACATAGCCCAAAATATATTCCAAAGGTTTTTTGTTATCTACATAATCTTTGTAACCAGTTGTAATTTTTTTCAAATTATCTTCGCTGATTTCTTTATTTATATTTAACCAAAGATCTTCTTTTGACAGATCGCAAAAATGACAAATTATTTTTTGCAAAACAAATTTTTCTTTCAGATTTTTATCTCAAATTAGATCACCAATTTTCATTACACAAAAAAAAATTAAAACGTATCTTAAGATTGAAAAAAAAACTGAAATAGATAGAAAAGCTTTAAAAGCCAAAGAAAGCTAAAAAAGCAATAAAATTTTATGCTTTCTATAGCTTTTATAGCTTTATTGTGCCTTATTTTTCAACTTTATCCCCTCTTTTTTCATGCAATACTTCCGACCAATACTAACAAGCTTAATAATTATATACATACGAATTTGGTTTGTAAATACAATTTTTTCGGAAAAGAAAATAAAAATAAATCTGACTTTAAAAATTATTTTTATATGAATTTTTTTGGTTTGTTCCTTATTTTTTTACCAATATATTTTATCCTGACTTTGAAAACAGAATTTTTATTTTTTCAACAATCGAACAACAAATAATTTATTAATTTTTA
>JBBABP010000045.1:0-9202 GCA_041657585.1 Candidatus Absconditabacterales bacterium
TACAAAAATTATTTAAATTAAAAAAAATAAAAATGAAGTTAGCAACAAAATTATTATTTATTCCATTTATATTATTATTTGCACATTTGGCATTTAATAACACTTTTGCTGTCGCTCCTTCTTTTGACAAAAATTTTGGAGACTATCTTACTGATTCAACTCCTGATCAATATTGAAGAGTAGAAAATGTTTTTAATCTATGCATAAGCAGAAAATTATCATTGATGGATAATATAAAATTTCTTTTTTATCCGAATATAATCAAACCAATTATTACAAATAATTTGAAAGAAAAATTTCCTGAATTAAAAGATTTTGAATCAAAATGTTGAACAAATTCAGAATGATGACAACTGCGAGATGTAATCAGAGTGGTCTGATTTGCTATATTATTTTTATTTATAGTTTTTGCTTGAATAAATTTTATGCTAAAAGCCAAAGAAGCTGATTGAATAAAGAAAGCAACAAGTAGTTTAATTTATATTGCTTATTGAGCATTTCTTGTTTTTGGAGCAATTCGAATCCTATGATATATCTTGAACATTCCAAATATTAATTGAAGCTGACAATTGGTAAACAAAGTTCAGAATTGATTATTTTTACAAATATTATGATTTTTTAAAGTCTTAGCTTTTTTCTTAGCAATTATAATGATGATAGTATATTGATTTAGAATTATGGCAGCAATGGACAAAGAAGATAAAATCAAAACTGCGCAAAAATGAATAATAAATGTTATTTTAGCATTAG
Source organism: Candidatus Absconditabacterales bacterium (assembly GCA_041657585.1). Classification (GTDB taxonomy): domain Bacteria; phylum Patescibacteriota; class Gracilibacteria; order Absconditabacterales; family Absconditicoccaceae; genus JBBABP01. Next base: position 751 of record JBBABP010000045.1, read on the forward strand.
TTCTAATAAAAATAATTGACTATGTTTTTTATATCGCTCAAGTTCAAAATTTTTGACAAAAGGCAACTGACTTAATAATTGATGTGGCAAAAACTTTGTGATATATTTTGGGCGCAGTGTTTATTATATGAATTTTTTATGCTTGATTTTTAATGATCACTTCTTCTTGAAAAGAAGAAACATTCAAAAAAGCAAAAAGCATATTTATAAATATATTTTTGGTAGCAACAGTTATATTTTTATTTTTATTAATATTATATCAAATTTTCAGCACATTTGCTAAATAAAATATTTTTCTATTATACTAAACCCCTAATAGAATCTTGAATAATACGTTTAACATTAACTATGTAAATCTTCACTATAACTGTTTTTGCGCATTTTTTTTATATTTTTTTCAATTTGACTTCTCAAAGAAAAAAATTACATTATCACCAATGTCAAAATTTTATTTTTGATATTCGTCAACTGGCAGATGTGAAATGCCTTGGATCATTAACAAAAATTTATAATAAATTATTATGAAACAATTAACTAAAAAAGTTATGATAATTTTGATTATCATAATTATCACTAACCGCGCTAATGCGCAACCTTACATTACTACCTTCTTCGATCATTTTGAAGGAACAACAATTAATGCCCAATTGTGGTATATCCCTACATGGCATGGTAATGGAGATGGAACATGGATAGGAAGAACTCAGTTTCGTTGTGTGCCCGCAGCTCTACCGCCTGTAAATAATAGCGAAACATCAATTAATTTTGATCTGTATAATCCAACAGGATTTTCTTTTTACGGCACTGATTTAATTAGCAATAGAAGATTCAGTCCTGGTAATGGACTTATATTTACTATTCGAGCTAAAATCAAGACGCCTATGATAGGAGGCATTGTAGGAGGTATATTTTTATACGATCTAACTAATGGAACCAATCATGATGAGATTGACTTTGAAATGATACTAAATCAGCCCAATTCAATTCACACTAACATTTATAGTAACGAATCATTGGGAATTGGTCATCCAGATTCCAGCTCAATTAAGAATGATGTAACCCAATATCACACCTACACTATCCAATGGTTACCAAACAAAGTAGTCTGGCTTATTGACGATAGTATTGTTCGCGTAAACATTGATCGTGTACCTGTTGGTCCTATGAGATTTCATCTCAATATGTGGGCACCAAATACAGAATGGCCATCTGCATATAATGAACAATTACAACCTACTAATGATTCCAAACTCAACAAAACTTATTCCATGGTTGTTGATTTTGTAAAAGTAGATTCTCTAAAAGATGCATCTTCTTCAATAGCTCCACAGATAAAGGTAGAAAACAATTTCAACTTTTATCCCAATCCCGCTAAAGAGGTAATTCATTTAGATTTACCATCAAAGACAGTTACTAATATCTACGACATTACTGGTAAATTACTGATAAGCAAAAAAGATATTATCAAAGGGGATATGCCAATATCTGACTTAAAACCTGGTGTATATCTTATTGTATTTCAGACTGAAATATCAACAAACAAAAAACTAATTATTTATTAATTAATTTTTATGCCACTAAATATAGCCCCTGGATTTTCCTCGGGCTTTTTTTGTAATAAAAAAGAGATACGAATATCTCTCTTTTTTTTTATAATAATTTGATTTTTTTTACTCGTCACTACTTACTCGTCACTCGTCACTCGTCACTCGTCACTCGTCACTCGTCACTAGTCACTGTTTTATTTTTCGCTTTTTACTTTTGGCTTTTTTACTTCTTTCTCTTCCTTAACTTCTTTGGTTTTTTTCACTTCTCTTTTCTTAGTAGATTTCACGACCTTATCAACCGTATCTGTTTTTTGTGCCAATTTTTCAGTTTTTTTAGATGCCTTTTCTGCTAATTTTTCATCAGACAATTCATCTGCCAAACTATCCAATCATTTGCCTTCAAATTTTTTGTGTTCACTGACAACTTTATGTTCCGTTTTTTCTATTCTTTCATCTTTTTTATCTCAATCCAAAAGTCATTTCATACTTAATCATATCTTTCTATTTCTTGTATCTAACAAAATAATTTTTGCTTTGATAATTTGTCAAAGTTTCACAACTTCATTTGGATTATTAATTGATTTTTGAGATAATTCACTTAAATGAACAAGTCAGTTTATATCTTGGAATACCCTTACAAAAACTCAATAAGGGACAAATCTGATTACTTCTCACTGTATTATATCTCAAACTTTTTTTGTTTTTGGTAATTCTGTCCATGGATCTGATTTTAATTTTTTACTTGAAAGCGAAATTTTTCCATTTTCAAGTCAAATTATTTTAACTTGGATTTTGTCTCAAATTTTTCATAATTTATCAATATTATTTACATGTCCATATGTAATTTCTGAAATATGAACTAATCATTCAACGATTCATCATATTGTCACAAATAAACCATAAGAAGAAAGTCAGCTTACAACTCAATCAAAGATTTTTCAAATTTCTAATTCTTTTAAAATGTTTTCTCTTTCCTCTTTTAATGCTTCCCTTTCAGAAAGAATAATTCTTTTTTCTTCATCATCTATATTTATTATTCTTACTTTAAGTTCTTTTCATATTAATTCCAAAAGTTTTTCAAAAATAATTTCTTGATCTCAATCTTCAACTCTTGGATAATGAATAGGCGCTAATTGAGATAATGGCACAAATCATTTAATGCCATGCATATCAACTAACAATCATCACAAATTTGCTTCTGTTGGACAAACAGTAATTATTTCATCATCTTCAAATTTTTTGATAATAGATTTTCGAATATCATATTGTAATAATTTTGTAATAGAAACTATATAATATCAATCTTCATGCCTAACATTTGGATTGACAATTTCAAGTTCAATTTCTCTTCAAGGAAGTAAATCATATCAAGATCTTTCAAGTTCTTTAACTTCTTTTGATAAGATTACTCATGTAAAAGCCGAATTTTCACATTCAACTAAAACTCAATTTTCAATTTTTTTTAAAACAATTCATTTTATTTTGCGTCATTCTTTTATGACAGGTATTTGAAATGAACTTAGATGTTCATTTTTTTTCTCTGCATTCATTAGGATATAAAAATTAAGAAATAAAAAAGTAAAAATTTTAATCAGATTTATGAAATTTTATATTTAAATTTTTTTAATCTGAATTAAAATAGCCACCTCTGGATATTTTAACCAGCTTTAGCGGTGGTTAAAATAATAGTTAAACTTTAAGATTAAGTTTTTTAGAAACAGTATTGTAGATAGATAGATCATTTTGTTTTAGGTACTTTAACAAAGTTCTCCTTTTTGCAACTTTTTTTAACAAACTTCTTTTTGCATCATAATCTTTTTTGTGTGCAATCAAATGTTCTTGAAGTTCTTGAATTTCATTAGATAAGTACAAAATTTGAACTTCTGGAGATCACGTATCTTTTTCATGTCTTTGAAAAAGATCATCTGTTTTTGTAATTTGTTTTGTTGGTTTTTTTACAATTTTTTTTGTAGTAGCCATTAAAATTAAAATTAAAAAAATAAAATAACCCATTGTGGGTTGTTTTACCCTGCTTTAGCAGTGGTAAAAATGAAAAACAAAATTAACAGTGACAAGCCGTTTAACAATGCTTTTCTACCCTTGACAGGACTTGAACCTGTATTTACTCCTTAGGAGAGAGTTGTTCTATCCCGTTGAACTACAAGAGCTTAAATATTAAATAAATATATTACAAAAAAAATAATCAAACTCTGCCTTTCAAGGGAATTTTGAACTACATGTCCAAATTCAAGGCAAGTATTTATAAATTTTTGAATATGAAAATCAATCGAAAATAACTTTTTTTTCATCTTTGCTTGAATTCGATAGTTAAATGTTTAGTATGCAAAGATAAAAAATGGTGGCTGTAGCTCAGCTGGTAGAGTAGCGGACTGTGACTCCGCCTGTCGCGGGTTCGAACCCCGTCAGCCACCCCATTATAAATATCAAATAATTATTCGAACAAAAAAAGATTATATTAACATAAATATTCCAAGATTCCAGCCCCGCAACGGCGGGGTCAGCCACCCCATTCGTGAAATAATTCCTCTAGTCAGGGTTTAAAATAGGTAGTAACCGATGAATCGTCGTTTATTGTGATGTTCAAAAGCAATAAACTGACGATTTTTCTTTTTTGAACATAATTTTTTTATACAAAAATATAACTTGACTTTCTAACACAAAAACATTATAAAGATAAAAATAAAATTTCAAATATAAATTAAAATAAAAAATTTATGAAAAAGTTAACTATTTTTTTATGCATTTCTTTTTTGATTATTGTTTTTGCTTGTGATAAAAACAACGAAGAAGATCAACAAAAAACCGAAACAAGAAATTGTCCGTGTAGTGATGACATCGTATCATGGACAAATGGCGGTAGTTACGGAAAATGGAAACTATTGCAAAAAGGAAACGATGGCAATAGCTCCGACGGTAATGGATGCAATTTAGTTTCTAATTGCCAATGGAAAGTAGATGCCATACAAAATGGTGGTTATGGAAATGTTTATACGACATTTCCTTTGGACACGTCAATTGCATTCACTTGGAAATGGAACCAGCTTTCTGTTTTCACGATATATGAAAAAGCTGGTTGTATAACTAAAGAAGGAATTAAAATGCGGGCAACTTTGACGTCTTTTTTGAAAACTTATCCTTATTTCAAAAAAGATTCAATCAATCCAAGCGTATATGTATATCCAGGAAAACCATCAGTGCAAGCATTCTTCACTGATACTGCAAAAAATACTGGAAAGTTAAAAAAGCTGATCATCGCTGCGCAATAAACTGCACAGTAAAAAATTTAATCTATGCTTTCGTATATTTTACGAGAGCATTTTTTTTATTAATTTTTTTAATATTTAAATTTTTAAAATTCATAATTAAATAAAAAACACAAAAAAAAATCTTCGTGATAAAAGCTTGATATATAATATATTTGTCAATTTTTTATATATCACAACAAAAAAAATGGATTGATAAATCAGATTCTTTTATTGATTTTTTTTACAATTTCATAATTATGCAAAGTAATATTATATACATATTCAATTTTTTTTATATTTTTATAAAATAAAAAATAAAATGAACAAAAAATTATTTTCTTGATTGGTAACTCTATTAATTATTGCAAGTCAAACTCCATTGGGCTCGCTCATGGGGACAGTGCCAACAACAAACGCGACTATTAGCTGAGTGACAGTAATATCACCAAATACTTCTGTAACTTGGAATGGTTCACATGATATTACTTGGACCACTATTGGTGAATGACCAGTGGATATTATGTATTGTATCTGAACCAATTGTTGATTCAGCTCAAGATATGTAATGATTGCAGCAGATGAAACAAATGATGGTACTTATTCTCGAAACACAACAACGGCAGTTAGTGGAGATTCTTCACAATACAAAATAAGAGTTATGGAAGCATGAAATCGATTAGTGTGAGATAATTCTGATTCTTATTTCACATTGGATAACACGGCACCTTCTATTTCTTTTACTCAAGCCGTAGATGAATGACCAGCTTTCTCAGATACAATTACTCCAAATCGAGACGACGCAACTGTAATGAAATGGATGTATGATACTGACAGAACATGTTCTACTAATTCAGGAGACTATACTTACACAAATAGTAATTCCATGAATCAAACAGACGAAACTAACAATACAAAATATATTTGTATGTATGCTGAAGATTCTGTAGGTAATTATACATGATCAGCCTCAGTCAATCCAATTTATATAGATTCAACCGTACCTTCTATTTCTATAACAAACAATATATTACAATGACCGACATGATCAGATTCTTTTGTAGCAACAGGAACAGATGCGCATTTAAATGCATTCAAATATTGATATGTTGATAACGCATGAGATTGTACAACATCAGTCAATACTGCAGGATTCACAACGTATACCTGAACAACAGTAAATATCACTAATGAAACCTACAATAACAAATACGTTTGTTTTTACGCAGCCGACAGTGTATGAAATAAAAACATAGCAGTATCTGACTATGCAGTAAATATTGATATAACAGATCCTTCTTTAAGTATCACAGATAATATAGTAGCATGACCAACTAGTACAGAAAGTTTTGCAGCTACACTAACGGAAACCAACTGATCGATACTGGAATATGGATATGTAGATACGACTGGTGACTGTAATACATGAATAATTCACAATGATTTTACTACCTATACATCAGAATCTACAGTAGATATCACCGATGAAACACACAACAATAAATATGTTTGTTTTTTTGCACAAGATCAAGTTGACAGAAAAGCGGTTGCAATATCTACAAACAAAGTAAATCTCGATATCACAAATCCAACTGTACCAAGCGATACATTAACTTCTCCAAATTGAGGAACATATCGAACATGATGAAGCGTACATGATATCACATGGAATAGCTGATCAATTAGCGATACCAATCTCGCAACAAATCCAATTACTTTATCATATTCAACTAACGGTGGTATAGACTGGACCACTATAGCTAGCAGTGAAGCAAATGATGGAACATATTCTTGGACAACGCCAGATATAAATTCAACATTTCTCGTAAAGATCACAGCTGTTGATAATGCAAGCAATACTTCTTCTGACACAAGTGACGCTACATTTATAATAGACAATATAGCACCAACAGTTTCCTCGATATCTACATCACCAAATCCATGATCATGAACTGTAAATGTTACAGTATATTTCACAGAAGCATTGGCATGAATTTATATTTCACAACCACCAACTGTTTCATTAATTGATTGAGAAGATACTTACGTAGTTACTCCAAGTGGCACCGCATGACATACAAATTGATATGTAGATGCAACACCTACAACATGGCAATGAAGCATAAATGTTTCTGCAAGAACAAATGGGACATTACATTTCAAAGTAACGGGAGCAAGAGATAGAGCACTAAATACAATGGCAGATAATACTGATGCATGAACAGTAGTGATAGATACAGTATGACCAACGCTTACAATAAATAATTGAACAGCTGCATGACCAGTACAAACAGATATTATTAATATTACCCTAAATGATGACAATGGAGTAACTGCAGGTGCATATGGTTTCAGTAACACAAGTACATGATGTGCAAGTGCAACATATAGCAATTCATTTTCTTCAGCTTCAGATTTTTCTATTACTTGAGATCACAATTATAGTGGCCTATTTTTAAATGATCTTAATGGTTATCTTTGCATAAGAGCAACTGATAGTTTAGGTAATATAAGCTATACATGATGATTTCTTTTGAACACAGATAACACTGCCCCACATATGGTTCCTGTAGCACTTCCGTCTTCTTCGACACAACGATCCGGCTGAACGCAATTGATCACATGGCCAGATTATGATGAAATAAATATTTACGATCGTAATCTTTGATCAAATCCTGTTAGTTTGTTTTACAGCACCAATGGAGGTAGCACATGGACCACAATAATCACTTGATTAAGTAACGATAAATCATACAGCCGAGATGTACCAACGAGCATAAATACTTCTTGAGCATTAGTTAAACTAATAGCTACTGATATTGCGACTAATTATGATTATGTAATTAGCTCTTGATTTATAATAGACAACACTGCGCCAGTTGTCACTTTAACAAATCATTCTTTTTCAGACGATAGCTATACTAATGACACTACTCCTACATTTACATGACATGTGACAGATAACCTAACTAATATAGTATCAGTAGAATATAGCATGGATTGAGTGAATTGGACCGGCGTATGAGTGACTGCTATCGATGAATCATTTAATTCAACGAGCGAAAACTATACTGTGACAACAATCGCTTTGGCTTTTTGAAATCAAGATATAAGCATAAGGGCAATAGACAATGTAGGAAATATAACTAGTGATGGCATTCCATGATATGGTTTTATAGTAGATACTACTACGCCAACGATTGATAATCTTAATGTCACTGTAAATTCTAGTTCAAGTATCTCTGTTGCTGGATTAACTAGTAGTACTTGATTGGCTGATATTTCTGAAGCAGAATATTATATAGATAGTATTTGAACTTCAGGTTCATTAAGTTTATGAGAATGAACAACTGGCAAAAATTTTTATTGAACAATAGATATATCGGGATTATCAAATACTACTCACACAATTTATGTAAGATCTAAAAATCTTGCATGAACACGATCTTTATATACATCACAAAGTTTCACAAAAGTAGCTGCAAGTGACACGACTTCACCAACATTAACATTTAGTCCAACAAGTTTGAATGCTCAATATACTCAATCGGCAATTTCAGCAGTTACATTTACAGCTACTCCAAACGAAAATGTGACATTATATATTAATTGAACAAGCGAATGATCAGTTACATCTTGATC
>JBBABP010000046.1:0-9166 GCA_041657585.1 Candidatus Absconditabacterales bacterium
ATATTCATTTCCAAAAACCAACCGTCGTGCCAAACATTTTTATTAAACTAAATTTCAAATCAAACACAAATCAACCTGGACTACGTTTGTAAAGTCAGATTAAAAGAATTGAAATTATTATAATCAATATTGAATACCACGCTCAATATCTCCCGAAAAATATAATACAGAATAATAAAAAAATTAAAAAAGCTGAAAATATTATCGCCTCTCTGATGCTTATGCTTTGGATTATTTTGTGAATAAAAAATATTTCTGCGTCTCATTGTGTATAATTTCTAAACATTTTGTAAAATGCTTTGTAATTTTTTCACATTTGCCACTGAACAATTGCAGTCGGGCAGTAATAAATTTCGTAGCCAGCTTTTTTTATTTTATAATTGAAGTAAGTATCTTCTCATCGTTTTGTCAGATATTCTGGGTATCAATCAACTTCTTTTCGTGCGTTTTTGTAAAAAGAAAAATTTCTCGACGAGATAATATGAAAATTTGGGTCCGGCGAAATAAGGCGATGTTTGGCATATTTTTGGAAAATATTGTTTGTGATAAAAACCGATTTTCATCAAACAACCTTGTGATTAGTTGTTTCATATATTTGCATTAACTGTTCGCATCGGTCATTATTAACCTGACATCAAGCATCTGTGCATAAAATTATTTCATGTTTTGCTTTATTGATTGCGTAATTTCTTGCTTCGGCAATATTGCAAGGTAGCTGAAATAATCTTATTTCTCATTTTTTCGCTCGCGTTTGCAGATATTCGTATGCCCCATCTTTTGATCAGCCATCAACAATAATTATTTCGTCTGGCGTTCTTGTTTGATTGATCAAGGCGTGAATAAATTCACGTATGCCCTCTTTTTCGTTAAATACTGGAGCGATGATCGAGCAAGATAATTTGTTCATGATTGCAAAAAAATATTTAAGTGATAAAATTAAAGAGATGATTTTAGTTTTTCTATAATCGTTTGCATTTTTTTTATCTTTTTTTGGTAAGGATAAACTTTTGTTTGTAGTCAGATAAATTCACTTATTAAAAATAAATGTAATCTGGCACTTATCACGTAATCTGCTCCTCACAACATTTTGAGAAATTCATGAAAGTTTGGTCTTCGGTCATAGATTTTTATTTGAGTTTTTGAAAATGTTTTTAGTTCATTTTGAAGTTGCTTAAAATATTGTGCGTCATCGTCTGTCTTGCCAGCGCAGACAGGAAGGTAAATAATTTCATATCACTTTTTTATGTAGTGTTTAATGTCATCGACTAAATTTTTGAAAAATTGTTGTCATCTGCTATTGATGTTGACGATGATATATTTTTTGTCAGATAAATGTTTGTACGATTTTCGGTTGTTTAAAGCAAAATAACTTGTGTCCATAAAAAATTTAGCATTGAGATATCAATATTTTTTTAATGCAGTAATGGCATCTTGGTCTCTCAGAAACATTGCTTGAGTCTTGCGAATTATTGCATGAAATAATATTTTGTTGTATCGTTTGTTTGGTATTTGGATGCCTCACATAATATATAAATTTTTTTTTAAAAACAAAGCTGGCCAAATTGATCGCAATCGATAATAATATGAATGAGCAGATTCTTCTGTGAGAATTTCTCATCATCCTAAAATTATGTTGTCTATATTTAGAAATTTTTTGATCTGCTGATATGGTTTGTTTTTTAAAAAATTTAGTAAGCTTCTAAATCCTCTTGGTAGCTCGTCTATAAAAGTTATTTGATTTGTGTCGATAAATTGATTTAGAAAATTTTGAAGTCGAATATTGTTTGGCGAAACTACGTAAATAGATTTTTTTTGTTTTAGCAAAAGTTTGATGGTGCCCAAAAGGATTAGTTCATCTCACATATTTTGATAAGATCGAAATCATACCAAAAGAATTTTTTGTCATTGTATATTTAAATTATCGTTGAGTTGCATGAAAAATATATATTTGTTCTAAGAAAATATGCAATAGAAATTTTTTAAACTTGAAATTGAAATATTAAAAGGTAAAAGAAATCAGACTTTATTTTTTAAAAAAATTGAAAATATGTATAAAATTAAAAATGTTCTTGCTCGTGAAGTTTTGGATTCTAGATGAAATCCAACTGTTGAAGTGGAAATTACAGTGACGAGTGAACAGTGAACAGTGATGAGTGAATGAAGAGCGATTGTTCCATCTTGAGCGTCAACATGAATTCATGAAGCATTGGAATTGAGAGATGAGGATAAAACAAGATATTTGTGAAAAGGCGTTTTGAAAGCTGTAAATAACGTAAATACTACAATTAAAGAAAAAATTGAATGAATGCAGTTCAAAGATTACCGTGAATTAGATCAGATTTTATTGGCTTTGGATTGAACTAAAAATAAAGAAAAATTGTGAGCTAACGCTATTCTTGGAGTTTCAATGGCTTTTGTTGTTGCTTGCTCTAAAGCTGAAGGTAAGTGGATTTTTGAATATTTGTGAAATGGGAATATTTTGCCTTTGCCGATGATGAATATTTTGAATTGATGATCTCACGCTGACAATAATGTTGATATACAAGAATTTATGATAGTTCCTGTTGGAGCAAAAAATATCCACGAAGCAGTGAGAATGTGAGCTGAGGTTTTTCATAATTTGAAAAAAATTCTTAAAGCTAAATGATTTTCTACGTCAGTTGGAGATGAATGATGATATGCGCCAAATTTGTGATCAAACGAAGAAGCATTGCAAGTAATTATCCAAGCGATACAACAAGCTTGACACGAATGAAAGATAAAATTAGCTCTTGATTGCGCGGCTTCAGAATTTTTTAAAGATTGAAAATATGTTCTTGCTGGAGAAGGCAAAACTTTGAATGAATCTGACCTTGTGGATTTGTACGAATCTTGGACCAATAAATATCCAATAATTTCTATTGAAGATGGAATGGCGGAAGATGATTTTGCTTGACGAAAAGAAATTACAAAAAGATTGTGAGAAAAAATAATTCTGATTGGAGATGACCTTTTTGTGACTAACATTGAAAGGTTGAAAATGTGAATTGAACAGAAAATGGCCAACGCTATTTTGATAAAATTAAATCAAATCTGATCTGTTTCAGAGACAATTGATGCCATAAATATGGCTAATGAACATTGAATGAATGCGATAGTTTCTCACAGATCTGGCGAAACTGAAGATACTTTCATCGCAGATTTTGTTGTGTGAATGTGAACGTGATTTATCAAAACTTGATCGCTTTCGAGGTCAGAAAGAATTTGCAAATATAATCAACTTATGAGAATAGAAGAAAAACTTAGAGGTAAAGGAAAGTATGGGAAATAAAATCAGTTACGAGCCTGCCTGACCGGTAGGCAGGTAACGAGTGATGAGTTAATAGTAACTCTATTTTAATTTTAAAAAATCTGACTAAAAAAATGGTCAGGTTTTTTCCATTTAGTTTATAGTTTGTTTTTTAAACAAAAGCCCACTAAAACTATTTTTATATACACGTTGGTAGTCACTTTTGTCATCTTTATTACTAAAATTCCAGTAAAAATTAAAAAAAATATTATATTAATAATAATCAGAATTTTTTATTTTGCAATTTTTTTATCATCCCGCAGAAAGAGCGGGGCAGACAGATGACAATTAAAAAATAATAAAGAAAAAAGAAATTACACAGAAATTATTTATTCTAATTGAAATTTGATGTTTATAAATTTACTTGTGTTGTTTGTCGTAATTCACATCTGATAAAATAATCAATTTGCAAATGTTGCATAAAATGGAGCTTGATAATAAATGTCTCATTCTGCTTTTAAAACTTTTATATTTTTTGGAAAATAAATTGTTGATTTTGTTTCCCATCGTTTTTTGACATCTCATATTCATGGTTCGTCGTATGTTCATGGTTTGATTGCCAGAATTGCCAATTCCCTGTCAGTTATTTTTATTTTATATTTTTCTTCCAACTGCTGGATAAAATTAACATAATATTCTGGAATATTCAGCGTGTAATAAATACGCATAGTGTAAGTTCATTTTTCAAGATTTTGAATATTCAAAATATCGTCATTTGTATCTATTTTGATATTTCAAATATTATCTATGATTTGAATATTTTTGGTAATGAATCAATCAATTTTGTTATAAGACGTGTTGGTGTCTCGTGCATAAATATTGCCTGTTTGAAATATGTTTGTTAATTTGTGTTTGACCAACAATCAGTTAAATTTTGGAGAAACGTTTGAAAGGTAAATATTTATAAATTGTTGTTTAGCAATATTTCAAAAATTATTTACTACGTTTTTGATTATATTTATTTTTTGTGCCGAGAAAAAATCTTTGATTTCTTGGATATATTTTTCTTTTTTGTTTCCACGAACTTCTCATCTAATCAGATCAACTGATGCATTCAAAAATTCTCGTTCTCGAAATTTTTTTGTAAGACCAGGTATATTTTGTTCTAATAAATCCGATCTAATAAAAATAACTCATTTTATATTCTGATTTAATAATTTATTATAAAGATCTGCTTGCATGGTTTTTTGTACTTTTCGCATTTCGTATGTTTTGCCAAACATTGTCTCATAAAGATCTTTTAAATTTTTGCCATCTATATCAGTAAATCAAAATTTATTGCCAGCGATAAATCATATTTTGCGATCTGGCAAAAATACAGATGTCCAATCTGGTGCTAATATACGAGTTTTGTATGCTATGAAATCTGGATAATAAGAATCTACAATTTCCAAGTCTTGAATATGTCATTGATATATTTTTACAAAAGCAAATGATCAAAAAAATCATCAATTTGGTCTTTTTTCATTTGTGTTTTGTAATATTACCAAATAATTAAATGCTTCATTTTTTCACATCAAATCAAAAAATTCATTTTTATAAATTTGCAAATCACTAATCAAACTCATCAATTCATCGTATTGAGAAAATCATAATTTTTTGAGATAATCTTTGTTGTTTTTGATATAATTCCGACAAAAATCAATCTGACTACTTTCAGATTTAAATATGTTTTCTCATTTGTTATAACTTTTTATAATTTCATCCAAGGTTACCAAAAATTTTGAAAAGTTTTTATCTATATTCCAAAAATAAAAAGCAATCTGATTTAAATCTTCTTTGAAAATATCTATTTTGTTTTTTGCAAAAATTATATTTGTGACGTTTGAATAAAAAGAAAAAAATGCAAAACAGAAAATTATTAAAATTAGAAAGACGACATTTATAAATTTTAATTTTTTGATTCGTCAATTCTTTTCGTTTTTGGACATTCAAAAATGTTTCATTGCGGTTTTTTGATTGCAAAAAAATAATTTAATTTAATGTTGTATATTTATTTTTGTTTTTCAAACAAGTAAAAAAAATTTTACTTGACTTTGTTTAGCATATTTTTATATATCCATTTAATTCACTTTTTTTTGTGAAAAAATTTTTTATTACTTGCCAAGCCCCGCAACTGCGGGGTGTGTCGGAAGTTCAATAATAATTAATTGCCAAGCCCCGCAAAAGCGGGGTGTTAGTCCGCTCAGTGGTAGAGCAAGCCCCGCAACTGCGGGGTGTGTCGGAAGTTCAATAATAATTAATTGCCAAGCCCCGCAAAAGCGGGGTGTTAGTCCGCTCAGTGGTAGAGCAAGCCCCGCAACTGCGGGGTGTGTCGGAAGTTCAATAATAATTAATTGCCAGGGTAGCTCAGTGGTAGAGCAGAGGCCTGAAAAGCCTTGTGTCGGGAGTTCAATTCTCCCCCCTGGCACCATTCTTATTTGTTAAATCTTCTCTTATGAAAGGATTTGTTTATATATTATGATTATGAGATTGAAGATATTATGTTTGAAGTACAAATGATGTAACAAGAAGATTTGAAGAACATCAAAAGAAAAGAGTTGAAGCAACAAGAACGTTTCTTCCTTTGAAATTATGTTTTTATAGAGAATATGAAAGTTTAAAAAAAGCAAGACAAATAGAAAATCATCTAAAAAAACAAAAGAGGAGAGATATATTAGAAAGATTTATGACTAATGCATGGCAAGATATTTGGTAGAGCAAGCCCCGCAACTGCGGGGTGTGTCGGGAGTTCAATTCTCCCCCCTGGCAAATTTAATTTGTAAAATGGGCATATAGCTCAGTTGGTTAGAGCGCGTCTCTGATAAGGACGAGGTCGATGGTTCGAGTCCATCTATGCCCACCAAAAAAACATTAAGGCTGTTCGAGCCTGCTTGCGGTAAGTAGGTCTATCTATGCTCAGGGAAGATAAATATCGGGGATTAGCTCAGATGGCTAGAGTACTCGCTTTGGGAGCGAGGGGTCGCGAGTTCGAGTCCCGCATCCCCGAGATTCTTGGATAAGTATGTCCTTGAATTCTGGTTTTACCGCAATAGAAAGCGATAAATCCTTTCCTACAGTTATGTTCAAAAAGAATAAATCAAAAATTTGAGCCTTTTGAACATATGAAGCATCCTTAAAACAGGCGTGCATATTTTGTAGAGCTTTTACAAATAAATCTAATTCTGCCATAGAATTTCTTTCGGCAATTTCAACATTGTTACGTTGTTGTTTTAGGGCATCCATAATTTCACTTAATCTTCTTACTTCTCCAGAATATACCTTTTCTTCTATCTCACTTTTTTGAATAGATATATTCTTCCTTACATAATCTTCCAATTCTCTTTCTCTTTCCCTTAGAAGACTCTCTATAGAGTTTTTTTCTTTTTTCTTTTGAGCTAAGTAATTTTCATAGTCCTTACTTTTCCAACCAACATATTCTTGGTATTCTTTTTGACTTATTTTTATTTTAGAAAGCCCTTTAACTATTAGTTTGTCAATAAGGTCATAGGTAATTCCCTTTCACTTCATAGATGATTTTTTGTTTTGTGCATCATATCTTATCTGATTTGGTTCTACAATATCAGCAAGAGTTATTGAGGAATCGTGTCTTTGCAATTCTTTCAGTTTAGGCATAAATCTGGTATTTTTATTTGGTAGGGTATGACTCATAGCATATCCGTCAACATCCAAAACTTTGCCTCTTGAAAGGGGCATAATTTCCTGTAATTCCTCCTTTATTTTTGTTGGCGATAAGTCCTTACTTTTCTTGGCATATCTATCCCATAAAATCTGATATTCATCTGGGGTAATTAAAGGTTTATAATAAGGATTCTTTTCTCTTTGGTCACTAGATGTGTTTCCAGAATTAAGAATGCCATAATAAAACTCATCTGTTCGTATCTCTGTAAGACGTTTGGCATTAGCATACGTTCTTTTGCTCTTTTTTGTTACATATTCTCTCATATATCAATTATTATTTAGCCAATTAGCAATATCTTCATCCGATTTGTTTTCATATAATTTCATTCTAAATGCCTCCTTCATAAGAGGGAAGTTTTTTTCGTGAATCATATATAAACCTGTTTCAGTATCTCTGAAATAACCGTATTTATATGCTCATTGTGATTTCCCTCTTTCGGTACCCCTATATTTACCTATTTTTACTCTTTCTGATAAATTATTAGAATAGTTAGTACTAAAAACAAACCGAAATCATAACATCATTTTACCTGACGCACTATTTTCAAAATTAAAGTTCACATATTTCAATACTACCTTATTCTGGTCAATAAGGTCTAATAATTCTCCGCCCTCTAACATATTTCTTGTTTGTCTATCGCTTGAATAACTAAGAATGCCTTTTATTTTGCCTTTTTTAACTCGTTCTATGATTTTTCCTCGTTTGGGTCTTTTGTGTGGTTCCATAGCAGAATGGTCTTCTTTTACAATAAATAGGTCTCTAGTTTCTTGGTAAATTCTTCTATCTTCAATGTGACGTTCGTTGTCCTCTTTTGTTATCTGGTCAGCATCTTCAAAATCTGAGAAATCTTCTGGTTTTTTCATTATTTTATACTTCATTTCTTCTACGTGTTTCATACAAGTTTTTAATTGGTCTGAAATAGATTGTTCCTGTTTGCCCGATTTTTCATCACTAGACATTCTGCAATATATAATATATTCTACATCGTGAGGGTCTAATTTAGGTAGTTGGTCTTTGAATCTTCTAGGAATTTTTCAACGCATCTTGTTGGTTTTTTAAGAATTAAAATGTTTGAGTTAATTATTTATAATTTAATTCGTGCTAATTGCAAGAGAAAAGCTCAAACATATAAAAGAAAAAGAAAAGAGGGTTATTTAACCCTCTCCTCCTGAATTTACTTTGTTTTTTTCTCAGATTTTAATCTTTCAATTAGTTCCTTCACCTTTTTTTTTCTTTCCTTATTCGCTTCCACGTCTTGGATAAGATTCAATGCTCTATTGAAGACTTCTCAACGAGAATAACAAGGTCATTCTGTCTGCTCTAATGTCATTTACATCTTGGGTTCTCTCTCCTCCCTTCATTCGGGAATAAGATACAAGAATCAAAGCGTCCTCCTTTTATTCAGGAATAACAAACTAACTATAAAGTATTCAGAGCTATTTTCAATACTTATGTTTTTTTTGAACTTTTAGATACTGAACAGTATTATTTTCAACATCAGAAGTTATTCTTCTATACGGTCCTAATTTCTCCTTCCAGTATGCAATATCTGTATTTGATGTATTAGTACCTACCAGCATATAAATAGGTTTCCAATTTCTAATTTCTCACTCAAACTTACAATTAGCAAAATCTCTATCTATCATTTTTATGGTTTTTAAATCTTCTAACATTTTTTCATATTCGTCCAAAAAATTGATTTGCATATCAATAATACTACTAAATTCTGATTTACTAGAGAAGATTTTTTTTACTGATAAAAGAACATTATTTACTTTCAATGTTTGAGTACCGCAATGCTCTAGTTCGTGTTTGAAAGCATTTGTTTGAAATATTCCAACATATCATTTTGATGGGTATTCAACAATATAAAACGAATCACTAGATGAAAATACTGCTACAATCAAAGCAACTAAGACTTTATCATTAGTAATTCACTCTAAATTTATATCATCACAACAATCTACAATATATTGTTTTATATTACCATATCGTTTTGAGGAAATTATTGTTTTCTTGATAGCCTCCGATTTTAAGACTTTATCATAGAGGGCAAAGTCAGTATCGTTAGTGAAACAAATTGCCATATCTTTTGCCATAATTTTCTTATGAAGAATAAATCACTCACAATATAAATAAAACTACAAGAGAATAAG
>JBBABP010000047.1:0-4622 GCA_041657585.1 Candidatus Absconditabacterales bacterium
TGGAAAAATTTAATTTCAATTGAAATGACAATTTTGAAACGATGATATTTTTGATTGTTGCTATCTACTATTTTTGTGCTTGTTGCTAAATTATTTAGACCAAAATTTGAATGCAAACCAAATTTATGATATCGTATCTTTTTTATAATAAAAAAAAATTAAAACATTAAAAAATTAAAAGACTAAAAGATTTTACAAGAAAAAATAAATCATAATGCTGAAAACACTCAAAGATCATATTCGTAATGATATGGCACATAAACATCTGTGAAGAGATATGATTGGCTCTATAGCCATCAATACATTGAATCTTTTTTTTAACAAAAAAATTGATGATGATGACAAAATCCAGTGATATGTCAGATTTGATAAAATTTTTGTGAAATTATTAGAACCAAAATTGAAAATAGAATTATACAAAAAAAAGACTGAAGTTTTAAATAAAATTAATCTGAATTTATCTAAAGTTTGATATAAAACAAAAATAAAAGAAATTATGTTTAAATAAAATAAAGTTACAAGGGCCACAAAGGATTCAAAGCTAAAAAAGCCTAAGAACGTTAAAGCTTTCTATATCTTTTCTTGCTTTCATGGCTTTCATAGCTTTTATCGCTTTCTATAATTTTGCTGTTGAGCTGTGGAGTAATGGATTGTAGCAACGGAACAAAAGATTGATAATTTCTGCCGTTCATATTTTTTCTGCATTTATTGACATAGATCACAAGCCATCAATTATTAGATTGCATCTTGTTTCAAGTGATTTTTTTCATTTAACGAAAAATCTATATCTGTCCACAATTTTTTCTACAGAATCTTTTGTGTTTAAAATATTTAATAATTTTTCTCGTCGAGATTTTTTAATTTCTTTGTTGTCATCTTCTGATTGGTAATATGGAACTATGATATAAAATTCTTTGTTGTAAATCAGTCATTGCTGAGCATCAATGTTTTGTAAAAATTCAAAATATTTTTCTGATTGTTTTTGTAATGTCGGATTTTCAATTTTTTCTATATTAAATTTTATGTAATTTAAATAATTAGACAAATCCAAATAAGTATTGCGAATCAATATTTGAATTGGAAAATCCAGTCAGTTCAAAAATTTTTTATACTGTTCAAGAACAATTTGCTGTTCATCAAAATTTTTAAGATCCAGATTCAAACCTGATATTTTCAATATTGCTCTCAGTCATCAATCTTTGAGAATCATAGTATCATTTTTTATTTCAGAAATTGGTAACATGCTTTCGGTGTTAAACATATTATCATGTTTAGATTTTTGAATTTTATTTGTTTCCAGATTTTTTCAAAACATTTTTGTAAATTAAAATTAAAATTTAGCGCCTTTTATTTATTAAAATTATTTTACTGCTCCAAAAATATAAAACAGATAACTTACTAACAATCGCGATATTCATGTGACGAATATTGCTATAGCTACTCATGTAAGAATTTTTTTCGCCTTAGTGACTCAATCTTCTCATTTTGAAAAGAATATCAAATAAAATGCAAAAATTGACAAAATCAAAGATATAAAAGCTACCAATCCCAAAAGCATATTTAATATTCGTTGAATATATAACAACGCTTTACCTTCTCATTTATCATAAGGAGTTTGAGATAATCTAAAAAGATCAAATAATTTTGTGACTATGCTATTTGGTGATTTTACCACATCTTTTGTTACTTCTTTTTTTAACTCACTTCATAAGTCCGTTACTTGGTCCTTTTTAATTTCAATATTTTTTCAGTTTATTTGATATGGAAAATCTTCAGCATAAACAGCATTATTTACTTTCAAAAAATTTAAATTTATTCACAAAAATGCAAAAACTATCGCGATATAAAAAAATCAGATTTTTAAATTTTTCATTATTGATTTACATTTAATCATTTTTTATTTTGTTACAACAACTAAATTCAACAATCGGAATACAAAACTTATTATAAACCGACTAAGTCATATTCCTCAAAGAGCTATGACAGCATATTTTACTGATTTGATTCACGTTTTGTATTGTGCGTCGTCTCAAGCTGCGGTCAAGATAAGCACTCAATGATATATCAAATATATTAATGTAATCAATGCCAAGAGTCATAAAAAATAATTTATTATATTTTTCACTAAATTTAGAGTTTTGTTTTTTGCCATTTCGTGTGCTCATATTTGATTATCTACACTAACTATTCATTCTAATTTATTTTTTCCATCTTCCGCATTAACTATTTTATATGCTCAATCTCTAATCGGATCATTTATTCCATTTGTGTCCAAAACTTGGTTTGGATTTTCATTTAATATGATATTGTCTCATCAAGGAATTTGAAGAGCAAAAACATTATTTATAAATCAGAATATTAATATTAGTCAGATTAATTTTATTTTCATGATAGACGTGAAATGCTATAAAAGCTATAAAAGCAAGAGAAAGCCATGAAAGCAAGAAAAAGTTTTATGGCTTTTAATGCTTTGTGGCTCTAAAGCTTTTTTAACTTTCTATATTATATGGAAAATATTTTATTTTGCAAATTTTATGCTTGAAAAAGACTTGTGATTTGATATATACTGTTTAGTTTTATAATATTTAAATTTAAAAAATGAAAAAAAATTTGTTTTTTTTGTTCAGTTTATATTTTTTTGTTGTTCAATCTGTAATTATTTGACTAATTTGGAATGAAAATAAGTTTTTTTTATTATCAATAATTAATCTTATATTTATACTTTTGATAGTTCTGATTTATAATGCGATAGATGAAGACAAAGAAAAAAAAGAACATATCGAAAAAGATCACAATATTTTATCTAGCAAGAAAAAAATTAGTTGAATTTCAACTATTATTTTTATAATAAGTTTGATATTTACTTTTTTGATGTATTTGATTTTTACTAAATTACAAGTTTGAATTAATTTATTTGTTTCTATTTTTTTGTGATTTGCATTTTTTGTAATTTTTGGTTCAATTTTTCAAATATTCAAATTTTATAAATTCTGAAAAATGATTTTTATCAGATTTTATTTTGTATTTTTATTTCTAAGTGCAATTGTGTTTATTTATCAAGTTTATTATAATATTAATACTTATGGAACTTTATTTACGGCAAGCATAAATCAAGTTGAAAATTTATCTTGAGAAAACGAAATTCAATGATTGATTGGTTCTGGCGAAGTGATTGCAACAAGCTTAGATTCTGGTAATAATTCAAATTGATTGTGATCAACGCTTACATGAAATTTAATTGACGAACAAGATTCATCAATTGATAATACAAATTCTGATCAAACAGATGTTGTCGTTCCTGTTATTGAATCTAAAAAAACTTTTACAGTTACTGATGCTATATCATATCTTTTGAAAAAAAATAATGTGCCTTTGATCACAACAAAAGATATTTTGTTCCAAAATATAAGCACCAAAAATGTTAATTATTCATTGTATAGAACAGCTTATAGTAAAAAAATGGTTGGAAAAGATGTTTTACCAGGCAAGATTGTTTATTGCAAAACATATATAGTTATGAAATGACTTGCACAGTGACGAGATGTGAATTATACAGCAAATACAGTTTTCCAAAATTTCTGGGCAGAAGCTGAAAGAAGATGAGAGTTAAATTGATGTGTTTATGGTTCAATTTTGAAAGAAGTTAATTTATAAAACGTTTTTAATTTGTCATTGCGAGCCTGCCTGCGGTAGGCAGGGAGCTTCTTTGTGACGAAGCAATCTTGTTTTAAACGTTTAAGATTGCCACGCTCCTTTCAGTCGCTCGCAATGACCAAACATAACTTAATATGAAAAAGAAATTATTTCAAATTTCATTAGTCGTAATATTTTTTTTGTTGCTGATATTTATCATCAGATTGTTTTCTTGAGACGAAGATGATCGAATTTGCGATAATTGAAATTGGGTTAAGCATTGAAATCCAAGCTCAAATAAACCTATAAAAAAATGCCGGCATAAAACCGGCATAATTGATTAGTAAGAGTTAGAACATGCGAAATATGTACTTTATCCACTCTCCATCTTTTTTTTGTGTAAGCTTTTCTCCCCATTTCTTTTTGTACCCGCCGATAGCTTTTTCAAAACTTTTTGTTTCTGGTTCACTATCGTCATGGTGTGCATCTCCATGGCTAAATGCAATTCTCCTGCCTTCTTTAAGTATTTCCACTTTGGTATTACTGCCGCTTTCCCTGCACATAAGAATCAAATCGTTCTTATTTTCATAGGCATCAATCAATTCGTTGTTGATTGTTTTTCGAATTACATTTGCGAGAAAACCATCATTCTCATCTTTGATAAACAGGCCTTTCACATCATCTGGCCCCCAAGCAATTTCTTTTCTCATGATTATTCAAATTTAATTATTTATTTTTATTTTAAATCTAAACGTAGCGTAAGGAAGTTGACATAAATTGCAAATGATTTTTAATAATTATTTTTGCCACGAAAAAACATTAAATCTTTCCTTATGCTGAAGTAAAAAAATTAAAACAAGTGTTATTTGTTTTGATTGAGGGAAAAATAATTTCACAAACAGAATTAATTTGATTGTATAAAAGAAAGTTATAAAATTTTGAATGTTATAAAATTTTGATTTGCATTAAAAAAAAAAATCTATATACTG
>JBBABP010000047.1:4632-8398 GCA_041657585.1 Candidatus Absconditabacterales bacterium
TAATTTGGTAAAACATTCCGACTTGTTCGGGATGTTTTTACAATTGGAAAATTTTATAATGTTGATTTGATGTATTCTAATAATTGTTTTTTTTCTTCTTCCTTTCGATGTAGGATTGTCTTAATTGTTGGATAATGATTGTTGTTGCTTAATGTATCAAAATCTACAGGTAGCAAAAGATTATCCTTTTTATTGTCGCATACCGATTGCATCCAATCATATAATTTCTGCCTTTTTTCTTCATCAACTGATTCAATATATTTTACCAATTCTGGTGGCATGCAAACTCATCTTCTTTCGTGCTTAAGCGCTTTTTTAATTGGTAATGCAATCTCGTTTTCTTGGTGAATATCTATGAATCTACATGTGTTTATATCGTGAGTATTGATATAATTGATTAATTCTTTTGCAATATGTCATCTTGTGCTGACTATTACAATTTGCTTATTTTCTTTCTTGATTAATTGATCAATTATATAAAGAAAATCTCCATCGCCAGAAAATAAAACAAGAGTATCTCGAAGTTTACTATTTTTTGCAATATCTCGTCACATTTCCGTATCAACATTTCATTTTTGTTTTTCTCATCTTGTTTCTAGTTTTTTGAAGTAAAAATAAAATTTTGGTAGTTGAAATGTTTTCTGTAAACTTTGAGTTCGTTGGTATTGAGTGATATTTGTTTTGTTGTATGCTCCATAAAATCATACTTTAGTTATTGTTTTATTATCTACAAAGTTTTGTAAAAATTTATCTATATTATAACTTCGTCAAAGCGTGTATTTGGCATGATAGATATTCGAATAATCTATGTATATTCCTATTCTTTTAGAATTTGTAAATCAGAACATTTTTTGAAAAAAACTCAATAAAAAACTGATTATTTTTGAATATAATTATCTTCAAAGTCATTTCCATTTCTTTTTCTAAAAAAACATTAAATCTTTCCTTGTATGGAAGTAAAAAAATTAAAACAGGAGTTGCTAAGTTTGATGGAAGGAAAAATAATTTCACAAACAGAATTAATTTGATTGTATAAAAGAAAATAATTTAGTCTATGGTCTTTAGTCTTTAGAATGTTAGAAAAAAAGAAGTAAAAAAAATTTAATTATGTCTGTTTTTACAATTTGGAATAGTTTTAACTTTATAAAAAAGCCGTTATAAAAACGGCATAATTGATTAGTAAGAGTTAGAACATAAGAAATATATACTTTATCCACTCTTCATCTTTTTCTTGTATAAGCTTTTCTCCCCATTTCTTATTCTAAAAACTCTTCTATAATTTCTATTTCTTTATTTGTTGCATCTAATTTGGCTTTTGCTCAAATTGGCAAATAACAGTTTGGACATTTATGCCCAAAATCATTAGTTTTCAATATAGGAAAATCATATTCTTTAGTTATATCTAATACAATATCTTCATATTTTACTTTGATGTTATTATCAATTTTGGCTTTTCCGTCTTGGAATCCCCAAATGTAGCCTACTACAATTCATTTGATTTTGTTAAATACTCAAATATCTTTTAATTGCTGGAGTTTGCGGATTGCACTTCTTGTATCATCCCTATATCATTCTAGAAATAAAATTGAGTTTTCAAAATTAGGAAAATAAGATGTTCCAGTAAGTTTTAGGATTGAAGATAAATTACAACCAAGAATTTTTCATTCAGCAATGCCATCTCTTATACAAACTCTTTCAGAAGATGCTTGTATTGTTTTTGATTTATCCAAAATTCTATTTTGAAAACTGTTCCAAGTATATTCATCATCCAAATCAAATTTTCTCCCTGCTTTTGCATTGCTACCATTGAAAACAACTAAATCTGTCTTTGTATTAATTGATAGATGTAAAACATCTATGTCACTCATTCCCAAAAAGATTTTTGGATGTTTCTTGATGTTTTCATAGTCAATTAAAGAAAGAATTTGATTCGCTGTATCTCACCCATTAACACAATAAATTGCTTTGACTTCTGGATTTGAAAACATTTCATTCAAATCATCTGCTCTTTCTTGTGGCTCCCCACCAGAAACTTCATATCTATCTATGGCAAAGCAATTTTTGGAACAAATTGTTTTTAATCAAAGTTTTTCAAATTTTAAAATGGCATTGTTGAGCAAATCTCTTTGCTCCTCTGTTGTTGGGTTGGCTGGAGATATAAATCAAATAGTATCACCAATTTGTAGTTTCTTGGCAATCATTTCTTTTTCTTAAAAATAAAAAATAATAAGAAAGGGAGTAATATTAATTAAGTCTTTTTTCTATTGCACACAACTCATCGCTATCTTACATGGTTGCTTGAAATATAGATATTTTTGTATATTGTTTGCGATAAAAAAAAATTATATATTTTTAAATTTATACAATTCCAATCAGTTTATCATTCAGGTTTTTTCATCTTTGATCATTTCATTTGCCTGCACAATTAAAATTTTGTCGTCCAAAGAAATATTTCATTTAAAAATTATTCTGATCATTTCTTTTCATATTCTTTTCAAATTCTCATAACTAAATGATTGAGAAATTTTGTATCATTTTACTCATCGCAACATATTCAAAAATCTGTATGTTTCATCATTTTTTGTAAAAGAAATTAACGGGATGATCGGATTAAGCGAAGATAATCTGGCTGTCGTATATCAATTCTCGGTATAAGAAACTATCGCCCTGATTTCTATTTCTTTTGTCGCTCTGTAAGCGTTGTAAATAATATAATCTCTAACTGCGAAATCTTCGTTCTTTTCAAAAAATTTATTCAAATGTTGATCTCATATTTTCAATTCGTTTTTGTCCAAGGTATCTGAAAGCTCAGTGATGATGTCCAAAGATTCTTCCTCTTTCAATATTGTTTCTATCATATAAGCGTCGACAGTTAGTCAGCAAAATCTTTTGATAACTGATTCGTTGATGTGTTGATATTTTCATTTAACGAAATTTCAGTTAACTGTGATGATTATTGGTTTGCCCAAATCCTTGCATTTTTTCATAAGTTTTTCGTCGATTACTTTTTTGTCTTTCATGAATTTTTCAATTTTGTCGAAAGCAAAAATAATTCAATCTGAAATCTGAAGTATTCATTCGAAATTATCCAAAGCTTCTTTGGTTTCTATCTTTGCCATGATTTTCATCTTATCAACATTTTGAGAAGCGAGAAATTCTTTCAGAAGGAAAATATCTTCTTTTGATTTTATATTTGGTGCAGATATGATATGTATACCATATTCCAATCACCACAAAATATCTTTTTTGTCTTTGTCTGTCAAAAAAGGTAAATTCAAATCGTAATCTTTGAACGTCACTTTATCAAATTGAATTAGCTCTCATCATTGAATTACTTCGCAAGTAATATTTTCTTCTTTGATGTTTTTTACTTTGATACTTACTCAACTTTGTCAGAATTTAATTATTTGTCATGCTTTCAATTCCGAAAGAAATGGTGCATCTATAAATATTTTTTTGTTGCTTTCTTGAGCATATTCAGAATATTCAACTTGGATTATTTGTTTTTCTTTTAGTTTTATGTTCATTACATTTTTGACTCTTAGATCTGTTCATTTTAATTCCAACATAATTGTTTTGCTGTTATCAAGCTTCATTATCGTGTCTATATATTTTTTATTGTTGTCATCAAATCCACCAGAAAGAGACATTCTAAAAACATCTACCATATTGATTACTTTTGAAAGTACAGTTTCTTTGGCCAAAGTTGGAGCCACTCAAGTAATAATTTTTGCAAAATGAAAGTTATTCATAATTTGAATTAAAG
>JBBABP010000048.1:0-8112 GCA_041657585.1 Candidatus Absconditabacterales bacterium
CTTGTTGAGAATTGCGTTCAATGTTAATTTTGGCTAAACAATTAAAATATATTGAAGAAATATTTTTTCAAGAATTGTATTTAAAAATAATAGAAATATCGAAACTTATATATTGATTGATAAAATCTTTAAAATAATCTCTTCCCCTTGTCCCTTGTCCCTTGTCCCTTGTTCCTTTTCCCTTGTTCCTTTTCCCTTGTTCCTTTTCCCTTGTTCCTTTTCCATTGTTCCTTTATCCTTGTTCCTTTATCCTTTATCCTTTACCCTTTTCCCTGCCCCTTATGCTTAAATTATTTGAACCAATACGATGAGTGCATTTATTACAATCATTAAACGCGTGGATGCAAACAAGCCAAACCTTGACGACACTTTTTCCTATCCTTGCCGACATTTTTGTTTTTGTTTATCCAGTATATTTTCTCGTTTTGTATATTTATGGAATGGCAACAAGGCAAAAATATTATAAAAATTCAGCGTTATTTATTTTTATATGAACGATTCTAAGTATAATCATAAATTTATGAATTCAATTTTTTGTGAACAAGACTAGACCAAATTTTATTCTATGACTCAAAGATCTCAAACAAGAAACGATACTGCACAATTTTTTACCAACAAGTAGTTTCCCATCAGATCATGCCGCACTATCGATGTGAATAGCAATTTCTTCTTTGATCCGAGGGATAAAAAACAAAGACAAAAAATTTATATATTTCGGAATAATATTAATAATTTTTAGTCTGATTATGTGATTTAGTAGAATTATAACAGCAGTTCATCGACCAACAGATATTATTGGCGGCAGCATGATTGGAATATTAATTCCTTTGATTTTACTTAACAAAAAACTCTATCGTTTATTGGACAGAGTTTTTACTTGGATTGGAAAAATTATTTAAGAAAACTTTTCAATTTTATCTCAATCTGCAATTTTCACTCTTGTTTTAGTATCTTCAAAAACATAAGTATCAATTGATCATTCTTTTCATGGAATTATTTTTTGAATTCATTTTTTATCTCAATTATAAGTATTGCTACTTCATAAAGTTATTTTTAGTTTTGTTGGCGGACTTTTTGTCATATCAATAATTTCATGTATTTTTAGATTTCAAATATCTTTTAAAAATCAATTTTCAATATATTGTTTTTTCACTCCTGTATTGACATCAACTTCTTCAGTTTTTAAATCTGTAGTCATTTATCAAGAGTAACTAACTCTTTTGTTCAACCCTTATCTTTAATTTTAATTACACCACCATCAACGACGATTTTTAGATCAGTCTTTGCTTTATTATTATTATCAGTTATTGCTGTTATAGCTCTAGTAATTTTCGCTTCATCAAATTTATCTTTGTAAGGGGCATTACTCATTTTTGTTTTTAATTGTTCTAAAAATATTTTTACATTTGCCGTAGTTATAATTTTGTCGTAAGTTACAAATTTGTCAGTTTTCCAATCGCCAGTTAAAGTTTCAAATTGTTTATCACTTGTATCAGCATTCAAGAAAATCTTTTCATATCAAGAAAACACTTCATCTGAAGTAAGCGTTGTTTTATTATTAAATTCTTTCAAATCTTTTTCTGCTTTTTGCTCAGGAGATTCTGTAGTTTTTTTCGCTTCAAAAGGCATATTAGGAGTTTCTGTAATTACATAATCAAGTTTTTTACTTCCAGCATAAGCATAAGAAGCCAAATAAATTGCAACATCTTTTTGTGTTTGAATTCATCTTTCAACTCTTTTATCATTGTCCAAATCAGATCTTGTTATTTCTTTTTTTCATTGAGGCGTATATCACACAATTTGATTACTACTTTCTGCTATAGTATTCCATGTCGTTGGATCATTCATCAATGCCTCAATTATTTTGTCTTTGGAAGTTTCTATATCTTTTTTTAATTCATAATTTCATTTACTATCTTTCGTTAAATAATTATCTATTTCCATTTTAGTTCCATTTTTTGTATCTTCGACTTGTTTATTATTATAATTAATGGCATTGAAAACAATATTTGGATCAAATAATTTAATATCTATATTATCTTTAAATATTGTTTGTTGGTCATTTTCAAATTTTGCTTTAATTGTTTTTCATTCTAAATTATTTACAGGGCCAGTTACTGATGAATCAAATATTGATGTATCTGAAATTTTTTTTGCAAGCCCTCCCACTGATTTTTTTTGATCATAAGATAATGCATATTTTTCTTTATATACTTCATCAAGTTTATCTTTGAAATAGTCATTATAAATTTTATCCATTCATAGTGAATGAAGCAATCATCTTATAGCTCATTTACCACCAAACCATTCCAATACATCTGCTAAACCTTTACCATAAATTTTAAAGAAAGCATCTACTCATTTATCTAAAGTTTCTTTGAAATTTTTTGGAGTATCTGTTTTAAGCTGGGCTTTCAATGAAGAAATTTGTTCAGAAATTTGTTTTGATAACGGCGTATCTTTTGGAAAATTTGGAGAAGTGAGAACACTTTCTAATTTATTATAATTTTCCAATTTAGTAGCGTCATTATTTCACAAATATTTTATATTTTCTTTGTTAACATATTTTAAATAATTTTGTAGAATAATTAAATCACCTCATTTTGCTTGCTCAATAACATAATCTGTAATAACAGAGTAATATCAATTCTCTTTCACCACATTGTCATCAATGCCTCCCGTTAAATGATATTCATTAATATTTTTGAAAATATTATCTGTCTCAGTTCCTTTATCCAGCAAAGATCATAATTTTCAATTATTTAGCTGCTCATTAATATATTTTTCAAATGTTCTATATGATCAACTATCATTAATGGCTCATAATGTATCTTTACTAAATGGTTCTGTAAGATTTGCTATGTTAAAATGGTCAGCCCTTTTCTGATAAATAAAATCCGTAGTTTTAGAAAACATTATGTCTTTAGAAGGAATTTTATTAGGAGGATTTTTGGTGTCAGTATAATCTATTTTTATATATTTTACACCGACATCGTAATCTGTATCGTTTTCGCTAGCTATAACTAATTTATAATTCATAGTTGCGTCAGCTTTTTCTCAAATACATAATTTCACAAGTGCCTCAAAATTTGCCTTCATATTTATTCAACTTTCATTTCCACCTGTTGCCTTCAAAGAATCAGCTATATTTAATTTTCAATCAGCTATATTTAATTTTCAATTAGAATCCATATTATCGAACAATGCATCCCAAGCGACTTTAAATTCATTAGTTCAGTTAGTTTTTCAATCTCAATTTTCTCAAAATAAATTATTTGCAATATCTTTAGTTGGCGTCGCAGATAATAAATTAAATAACTCTTGTTTTCAAGCCTCTTTTTCTTGTTCTTTAGCTTGTGTTTCAAGTTTTGTTTTTTCAGTGTTTAATGCTTTTTCGATTGTTTTTATTTGAATATCTTTTCGATCACTTGTAGTCACACTTAATCGTATAATAATATTTAAATATGCATCAATTTGTGTTATAGTTAATTTTTTATTTTTCAAATCAACAACTGCTTCACTTGTATTTTCCGATCCAGATCTTTTTTGTAATTTCACATCAAAAAATTTATTAATTCCGTCTTTAATTTTATCTTTATATTTTTCTATTTTATCTTTAATTTTATCTTTAATTTTTTCTTTAACTTTTTCGTTATTTTTATTTTTGTCTAAAACTTTAGAGGCTGCTTCTAAATCTTTTACTTCTGAAGGCTCTACTCAATTTTTATCTAAAGCTTGCTTTATATCTACTTCAGCTTTTTTTATTTCTTCTTTTGGTGTTTCTGTAGGCATAAATTAAAATTAATAAATTAAATACTACTAAACATGTTTTCTATTTCTTTAACTCTTTGGTCATCTTTTTGATATTGATCTACTTCTACTTGTTTTAATTTTTCCAAAAAGCTTATAGATTTACCTATCTTTTCTTTTTTATCTATATCTATAATTGATGTGTTGATCTCCTTGAACATATCGATAAGCGTATCAATCAATTCATCACTTACGACATCGCCTTCCACCAAAACTTTTAAGTCATTGGCTATCGGCAAAATGCCATCAAGAGATTCCAACATTTTTAGTATATATTCTTTTTTGCTCATAGTTATAAATAAAGGATAAAGGGACGAGGTAAAAAAAAGGAACGAGGAACAAGGAATAAGTACATTTATATTTTTTCCTTTCACCTTTGTCCTTTGACCTTTCCACTATTTTCTTTCACCTTTCTACTTTCTATTGCTTAAATTATATCCCCCAAATCGCTTTTATCAAAATTCTAAGCTAAATATTTACCATTAAAGATTGACAAATCTAAAGTTTATTTTGTAGTATGTAAGATGTCGTCATTGCGAGCGTAGCGAAGCAATCTATAAACATTAAAACAAGATTGCTTCGTCGTAAAAACTCGTCGCAAAGACACATTTAAAACCTTTGTAGCCTTTGTAGCACTTGTAACCTTTGTGACTTTCATTTCCCCTTGAAAATCAAACGAAAATATGTGTTATTCAATGTAAATTTAATCCATAACACGCATTATGAAATTACAAAATAAAATAATAATCTGACTTATTTTAATTTTTTGAATAATAAATTTTGGATATCAAGCACATTGAGAAACTTTGAACAAAAATATTTGCAATCAATCAAGATACGAAATAAATTGAGAAGATAATATAAAATTAAATCAGCTTGTGGAATATACAGTCAGAGATTTGAATAATGCAACTTCTAAAATTAAATCAGTAAATTATAAACTTTATAAAAACGACAAACTTGTTGAGTTTTTGGCAGGAGAAAAATATTCTTATAATTTTAAAACAATATGAACAAACAAACTTACAGCATCATTTACTGATAATAAAAATTGTAAATATAACTTAGAAAAAGCAATTAATATATATAAAAAATCAATATTGTATATTTGAGAAAATATAAATGAATTTGATTTATGATTCAAAGAAAATTTTGATAAACATTCGATTATGTTTGAAAAAATTATTTTGGACAAAAATTTATTATCTGAAAATGATCTTTTTGCTGAACTTTCACAAAACTTAGATTATCTCAAAGACGTTGATTCTATAATTATAAACTACAAGAACTTTGAATCTGTTTTTCAAACCATAGATAAAATAAATAAAGCTAATAATAATTTTTATAATAAACAAATATTTATCATCAGTGACGTAAATAATAATTTTTTGAAAAGAATTTTGGCAAAATATATAAAATTACCAATGAATTATCAAATATATACTCTGAATACTGATTATTTTTTAAATTTTTTATCAAATATATCTTTTGATAAAGAAATAATTACACAACCATATATCAAAACCTTTTCTACATCATTTAAACAAATGCCAAAATATTTTGTAGTTTCATATTTTGTTGATCATTTAATTTATGCTTGAATACCAATTACTTTAATCTGAATATTGTTGATTTTATGCATCAGTGTATTAGTTATAAGTATTTTTAGACAAGTAATTTGATTTTCTGTCTTTGGAATTTATAGCCCATTGATGTTTGCTATTTCAATGTTTATTATATGAATCCAACTTAGTTTAATTCTTTTTTTGATAGCGTTTATTTCAACGTTGGTGATCAGATTTTTGAATAAAAAAATATATCTTTTGTATAGTGCCAAAATTTCTCTTCTGATAATTTTTTATATTTTGATGATAATATTAATTTTTGGCTTAGATAAATTGATATGAACTAACATAATAGACATTCAGATTTTCAGTAATGATCTGATTATATTTCCAATAGTTTTTATGATATTGATTACTGAAAAAATATTTAACGAATGATTCAAATTATTTAGCTCATGATGGATAATTTCTTTATTCGAATTTACCATATTATCATTTATCATATATTCATTATTAAACTGGACATCATTGAAACACTTGCTTTTGTCTTATCCAGATTTGATAATAATAGTTTTTGTATTAAATATAATTGTTTGAAGATTTACCTGACTTCAATTGTTAGAATATTTCCGCTTTATGCCACTGATCAAAAAACATCTCGAAGGAGAAGAAGAGGAATAAAAGGAACTGGAAATTGGTAATTAGAAATTTTGGAATAATAATTCGTCATTGCGAGCCTGCCTGTCCAGCTTCTTTGCGACGAAGCAATCTTTTTCTGAAGTCTTTTTGGCCCCTGAAACCTTTTAAACCTTTGTAGCCCTTGAAACTTTTTTTAAATTTGCAAAAAAACAACTTCTGACTATAATTAATATGATTTTACAAAAATAAATAAAATCATGCAATTAAAACAAGTCAAAATATCCAATCTTATGAGTTTTCCTTATCAAGAAGACATAAGTAAGATTCAATGAATCCAGTTCACAAATTGAGAAAATATAAATATCTTGATTTGACCAAATGGCGCAGGAAAAAGTAATCTTTTTGAAATAATTTCTCAATCATTTAAAGTCTGATTAGTTAAAAATTTTTTTTATAACAAAAACATAATAATTCAAAATGATATAGATAGATTAAACAAAGTAATAATGAATCAACCTTTAGATTTAAAAAATAAGATACACAAGCATTTTTTAACAATAGATAAAAAATCTGAAAGTTATATAACATTTAATTTAACAGATTCTGACTATGATAATTTATGATTTATTTGTAAATATGCATCAAAAATAAACTATATAATACAAAAATATTCTAACATAAAAACAACATTTGAAAATTTCAATTTCGAAGAAATATCTAATGAAGATAGCAAAATTACATTAAATTTCGAATTCGACATAGAGAATAAAACAATTAAAGTAGATGAATCAAATTTATCCAAAGTTCAAAAATTTATACTCAAATATTTACAAAATATTCAGTTATTTGAAATTTGTATAGATATCTACAATAGTTTTGAAAAAAAAGAACAAGAAAGAAAGTTATATCCTTTAAAAAATTCTTTTGCAATTATTACTACAAATAGAAAATTAGAAAAAGCATCAAACAAAATAGATACTATACTACGAAATTATACATTACAAGATGTGAATTCTGGATATTATTTATGCTTAAAAAAAATATGGGACATAATTAATAATGCTTCTGAAGAAAATGTAAAAGAGAAAATAAAACAAAAAAACGATATAGATTATTCTTATGAAAAGATAAATAAAAAATTAAAAAAATCAGCATTTTTTACTTCTTTGGAATTTATAGTTAATCATTACTTAAATAAAACTTTAGACATCGAATATAAAAATTGAGAAATTATTTTGATGTTGATAGACCAACTAAAACAAAAATATAAAATTAATGACTTAGGATCTTGAGATCAATCTTTTTTATTTATGATATTCACAATTTATTGATATGATATGAAATGATGAACTTTGATAATTGATGAACCAGAGCTACATTTTTCACCACAAAGACAAAGAAGTTTTGTGAGCATGATAACTAAGATCAATAAAAATATTTCTACCCAATTTATAATTTCCACTTACTCTCCCCTATTTATAAATGAAACAAATATTACAAATGTGTATAAATTTTCTAAAATAAATGGTAACACACAAATTAGAAATCCAATATGACAAATACCAGAAGATGAATCAAGCATGGTTCATATATTAAAATTTGAAAACTTATCAAAAATATTTTTTGTAGACAAAATAATAATGGTAGAATGAGAAACAGATTCTTATTTTTTTGATTTTTATTTAAAATACTTGCATGCGAATACCAAAAAATGAAACTTAATAACCAATTATGAAATTATAAATATCAACGGCAAATGATGATACAAAAAATGGAAAAAATTTTTATGAAAATTCTGACTACAATCATATTTTATTGGTGATTGGGACAATATAATAGATTACTGAATATTGAAACAAGAAGAATTAACTTGATATTATCAACAAGCAAGAAAAATTTACAATAATAGTAATTTTTCAAAAAATAATCGTCATTACAACAGATTGGTAAATACAGTTAAAATTACGGCTCCAGATAAATATAATTTTATATTACAAAACATTCAAAAATTATACGAAGAAAATATATTTATATTAAAAAAATGAGATATAGAAACATATTTGTGATTAAAAGAAAAATGATTAGAAAATACAATCAC
>JBBABP010000049.1:0-1952 GCA_041657585.1 Candidatus Absconditabacterales bacterium
CTATCGTTTTCTTTTGTTTCAATTATCTCAATAACTTCTCTCATTCAAATATATTTTCCATTTTTCTAAACACACATCAAACAACATATTAAATTCAAAACTTCTTAAGACTTTAAATGTCGTAATTCATAACAATTCTTTTCAACATTCATTGATAGTGTTTTTTCAAATATAATTTCTTATTTGTCTATTAATATGGACTAAACATCTTTGTATTGTGGTATTTGGATATACTTTTCTTATTGCTCATATTATTTGTATTCATCAATCAATTGTAAATGATTTAATATCATATTTATTTAAGTTTTTTAATTCTTGCAAATCATTAGTTATATAATCTAATGATTCTTCGTGCGTTATACTAATTTTAAGTATTTTTTTTAATTTATATTCATAGTAAATAATCACGCAAATATCATCAATGTAAGTTCAATCAATCATAACATATTTAACATTATTATAGATACTATCTATGTCTGTAATATGCGAGTTATCAATTAATTTTCTTATATGATTTTGTAAATTTTTTTTGGTATGCTTAGTTTGTTTTGATAGTTGTCTGTAAGAATATCATTCTTTAATATATTGTTCATATGTCTTATTTGATTTGATCTTTGGTTGTTTTTGATATTTATTCACAAAACAATAATCACAAGATTTACATTTATATTTTTGCTTTCATTGAATATTTTTTCAATTTAATTTTATATGTCTTGAATAACATTTAGGACATCTTTTTTTGTCATAAGAAGTTGATTAACATCTAAAAACCATATAATATTGTTTTCTTGGCTTAAATAAAGCTATTTTTTGATGTTATCAGCACACAATTCTTTCCTTTACGCCTAATTCTATAAGATTATAATAAAAAATCTAAATTAAAATAAAAAGCTCCTCCAAATTTCTTTCAGAAAGGACTTGATTACTATAGGGATATGACAGACAACGTTTGCAGGTGTGCGACGTACTTTATATGTCGTGTACCTGCTGTTATAGGTTCGTAGTCCGTAATTGAAACCACAATCACTATAAGGAAGGGCTCTTTTAAATTAAGAAAAGTTAAGTTAAAATTATTCTTCTTCATAATAATAGCTATAATCAATTCCTTTCATGAATATATCTCTATTATGTA
This sequence comes from Candidatus Absconditabacterales bacterium, assembly GCA_041657585.1. Taxonomy (GTDB): domain Bacteria; phylum Patescibacteriota; class Gracilibacteria; order Absconditabacterales; family Absconditicoccaceae; genus JBBABP01. The sequence continues at coordinate 1,133 of JBBABP010000049.1, forward strand.
TTTTATTCGTTAAAGCGCCTTTTATTAAATGTTTGATCTTCGCGTTATTTCTTACGCTCTCTATCATGGCGTTTAAATAGTCTGCTTTGCTTATTTGACTCCAATCTACACATTTCTTAAGTCTTTTTCTCAAGATGAGATCCAACCAAATTCTTGTAGTTCTTCCATTTCCTTCCATAAACGGATGAGCTATATTGGTCTCTATGTATTTTTTTATGATGTCGTCAAAGGTGTTTTCTGTCATTTTTTCGATATTTACCAATGTGGATTCCAAAAACTCTGCACTCGCAAATTTAAACCCTCATTTGGAGATATTTTTTTGTCTGATTTTTCCTGCGAAATCATATAAACCACCAAACAGATACGCATGTATTTGTTTCAATCCTTTGGCTGTACCTATTTCAAATTCATTGATCAAATTACTTTCAAATAAGGTGTAAGCCTTTTTCTTGCTCTGTCCATCGATAGTGTCTTCACTATAGAGAAACCAATCCAAGAATTTCATTGCTCTGTTGTTGGGGAAGTGCTTGGCTAAGCTGATAATGCCATCACTATCGAGAGCATCAGTCAAACGGGATTTCCCGTCTGGCGCTACTAATTTGAACTGGTTAGTGGTACTAACCAATTGAGGGTTTTCTTTTTTGAGCTTTGTTTTGAGATATTTCCAGTAATTACGGATTTTGGTATAATTATTCTCTTCATTCAGAACGCCTACCACATCAATCACAGAAAACCACCATTTGGAATTTTCTTCATCCCAAATAGCTCTGACTTCTTTATCATCATAGAATCTGATAGAAATCTTGTTGTGCATGATATT
>JBBABP010000049.1:1962-8087 GCA_041657585.1 Candidatus Absconditabacterales bacterium
TATAAAAGCATTGTCATACTCGATTTTTGCTATTATCAAATTGGTAATTTTGTAGGTTATCATTGGTGTATACAACAAAATAAACATGCAATTCATTATAGTGCTTTTCATCTGGATTGCAACTATATTTCATAATTACTATTGAAATAAGTCAACTAATGGTTATGATAAAATCATATATTGGTTTCCTAAAAAAAATACACTATCAGAATTTGCATTTTTTTTGATTCTGATTATACTTAGTATGTATAATTTACTTACTAAAATAAATATTATGATTAATTCAATTAATGTTTCAGAGAAAACAAACGAAGAGTTAATTAAAGATCTTGAAGCAAAAAAAGCTGAAGCTGTAGCGTCAGATGATTTTGAAGAAGCTATAAAAATAAGAGATCAAATAAAAGAACTTAAATCTAAAGAAATAACAAAAGAATCAGAATCTAATGTTTCTGAAAAAGCAGATCAAATAGAAGTGAATGCGGAGGAACATCGAAAAGATATGGATGCTATGAAAGTAAAAGCTAACGAAGAAAAACAAGATAAAATTAATGATTTGATGTGAAAATTGAATGATGTACCCAATTGATGAAAAACAGAAAAGTCTAAGGAAGAACGCATGAAAGAAGCCATGGAAAAACTAAATAAATTAAAAAGAGGTGCCCCAGTGAATTTAAATTCAGAAAAGACTCAAGTTACATCAGAAAATCAAGAAACTGTTAATGAAAATAAAGAATTACTTGATTGGAAAAAAAGATTTACAGGCTCTTTTAATGAGTTAAGAATCAAAATTTGAACTTTATATTTACCAAAAATAGAAAAGTATAGAGATTATAATAATCGAGATCCTTCTTGAAAACTTAATCAGATTTCTATTGAGTTTAATAAAGTAAAAACTGTGGAAGAACTTTATCCATTAGGTAAAGATTTTTTGTATGAATGTTTATATCAGATCCAAGAAACTAATAAAAAAAATAGATCATATATAATGGATTCAACAGTATTAAAAGAGATGAAAACATTAAATGTATATTTGTTTAATAATACTAAAGATCAAAAATTAAAATCCGAATTAAAAGAAATAGATAGGTATATTGCAGAATTTAGTGATTGATTACAAAAGTATAATTCTATAAGATTATAATAAAAAATCTAAATTAAAATAAAAAGCCCCTCCAAATTTCTTTCAGAAAGGACTTGATTACTATAGGGATATGACAGACAACGTTTCGGTATATGGGAAGTTTGCCGAACTCCTTAATTTTTATCATATAGTGTGTGGCAAATTTGGGAGAGATGATTTTTGTAGTCCTTATTATTCTAATTGAGCAAAAATCATTGAACCCCATATGCCGTGTTATGTGATGTAATAAAAATTCTTTCTGTTAGAAAATTAAATCAAATTCCCATGGGATAACAAAATTAGTGGGCTTAAGACGTAATTTTGATTCTTTTAAACCAGAACAATTAGTTAAATTGGTTCCATTAACAAAGCTAACATTGTTTAAACTTTTATCATTACAAACTAAATTATATAATGCCTGATAAACACCTTTATATTCTCTTTTTGCTTTTACAATATTTATTATAAAGGTTTTGTTATTAATCAATTCTCCAAATAAATATGCTACAAGTTTATTATCTACTAATAGTAAAAATCCTAATATAGAAAGAGAATCAAAATTATTAGTAAAAAATTTTGTAATGATAAAATCACAATTATCTGTTGGATGGTTAGAATTCTTTTCCCAGTAATCTGATAATTCTAATATGTCAGATTGATTAATCTTAGTATAAGGAATCAATTGATAATTATTGTATTCTCTAAAAAAGATGTTTGCTCTACGCTTTTGGGTGTCAATTTTATCAAAATTACGAAATCTTTCAATTGGATAAACAACTTCATAATCTGATTCTTTTGATTGTTGAATATTAAAATGTGGTTTTAAATATTCCACTATATTATTATCAATATATGTTCCTAAATGTATATTATTTTCCAAACAGTATTTTTTTAATACACTGATTCCCTTTGAAGGATTTGGACCTAAATAAAGAGGACTAATAGATCTTTCTTTTGTTGTGTTATCGATCATAATATAAAAGGCAATTTCTCCTTCAATGATTTCATAATAAAGATCTATATTATGCCCTAAACAGGTTGAATATGTGCCAATAACACTACTATATCCTAACGTAGAATTTGATTTTCTATAAAATTTATTAATCATTGCAAAGTCATTGATTGTGATTTTCTTCATAAATATTTATTTCAAGTTAAAGAATTTTTATTATTTCATATAACGTTCGCCGATCGTACGACGTACTTTGTATGTCGTGTATCGGCTGTTGTGTAATCGTAGGAGTGTAGCGAAAACTTAAATTACTATGTAACTAAAGAAGGGGGTGTTTTTATGGATTTTATTAATTTAGAATGTTATTTTTTGTCTTTTTATTTCTGATCAATCAATATACAAAATTATACTATCGTTAATGTCTCGAGTTACAGTTATCATATGTGCTTTTGTATTAGATAGTTCAGATACATTGTATTCTAAGTCTATTCTTCATTTTCAAAGGACAACATACATTATTTTAATATAATTATCTTGATCTTTTATCATAAATATTGACCCTCATGTTGGATTTAAATTAAAAATTTCAGTGATTTTGTTGTCATTAAAAGACATGGAATTTTTTTTTATTCGAAAATTAATTGTGCCGATTTTAATGTTTAAATTTTCCATTAATCTTTTTTATTAGAGGATAAATCCATATTTATAGTGACATTGTTAGTTACATTTTCATTAAAAAAATTATCTCAATTTTTGGTAAGAGCAACCTTTCATGAGTTGTTTTTGAATGTACTTTTATCTATCTCTTTATTTGTAAAAAAACTATAAACAGGTTTTATCAAGAATAATCAAATAATGCCCACTATTAGACTTAATATTCAAGCTATTCGTGAGAATTTTTCTAAAATATCCATTCAATTTATAATTTTAATTGAATAAAATGTATTTATATTCAGGAAATAACTTCCGATATAAATTCTTCGTCTTCTTCTGTTAATCAGAGGGTCTTATTGACTCATTTATCTACACCATCTTGATACCCTTCAAGATATCAATTTTCTTCTCAAAGTTTTCACTTGATTTGTCAGTAGCTAATTACTAACGCAATTCATGCAATTGCATATCGATAGGTTTCTAATCATAAATATCAGATTATTATAATTCATATTATTGATAATATTACAATTATTTTATAAGCTTGAATTGATGGATACATAGAATCAAATTTTCGAAAAGTTTTTCTTACATCTTCCATTTCTTTACTTGAAAGCTTTTTGAGATTTTCTATCTCATGTGCAGTAAATCATTCTCAACTCAATGAAGGTTTTGCCATGATAAATTAAATTAAGAAAATAAATCAATTGGAATATATCCGTTTCGCTTCCTTTTTCAAAGGAAGATTGCCCCATAAGGGCAAACACCCCCGAAATTTTATATGTCCTACACGAGTATGTTCCACAACTCGTCTTTATGCGAAATGTTTGCTTGAAATATACATATTTTTGTATATTATGCGAAATGTTTCGTATAATATGTTATACTTTTTATAAGTAATATATTTGATAATGCAAGATTATTTAGTTGAGTTAGAAAGGGAATTGAGACATAGAAATTATAGTTATAGAACAATTGAAATTTATTCTAATTGTATAAGATTTTTTCTGAAATATATAAAATGAGATATTTCGATAATTTCTAGAGACAAAATTGTAGATTTTATATTATATCTTCAATTTAAAAATAGAGCACCAAAAACATTAAATATTTACAAAGAATCTATAAAATTTTTTGTGAAAGAAATATTAAAAAAAGATATTATAATCGATATTAGATTATCTAAAGAACCTAGAAAATTGCCTATAGTATTGTCTCATGATGAAATATTGAAAATAATAGATAGTCTTTCTAATAAGAAACATAAAATCATGGTGTCATTAGCTTATTCCGCTTGATTGAGGGTATCAGAACTTATAAATCTTAAAGTAAAAGATATCGATATCCAGTCTTTGAGTATTCATATCAAATGAGCAAAAGGGCAGAAAGATAGAATTACTATATTCTCGAATAAATTAGTAGATAGTATTTCTTATTTTATGAATGATAAAGATTTAAATGATTTTCTATTCGAGTCTGAAAGATGATGAATATTGACTACTAGAACGGCACAAGCTATTTTTATTGCCTGAATTAAAAAGTCATGAATCAAAAAAGAGGCAACATTTCATTCGCTTCGTCATTCTTTTGCTACACATTTACTTGAAAATGGTACAGATATTCGTTATGTTCAATCTTTGTTGTGACATACAAATATTCGTACCACGCAAATATACACTCAAGTTACCAATCCTATGCTAAAAAATATTCAAAGTCCTTTATAATTATTAGAGTAATGAAAATAGCGGGAATTCAAAAATCTACGATAATTGATTATCCATGAAAAATGGCCTGTGTAATTTTTACTCAAGGTTGTAATTTTCGTTGTAGTTTTTGTCATAACCCTGAATGTGTCCTGCCAGAAAAAATTATGCTTTTTCAAAATCATTTAATCCCAGAGGAATCTGTTTTTAATTTTCTGAAAACAAGAATCTGACTTTTGGATTGAGTAAGTATTTGTGGCTGAGAGCCGACTTTACATTCAGATTTATATGATTTTGCAAAAAAAATAAAGGATATGTGATTTGCTGTGAAATTAGACACTAATTGAAGAGATTATCTCATTATCAAAAGATTGATTCAGGATTGAATTTTGGATTATTTGGCAGTTGATCTCAAACATAATATTTATTCTTATGAGCAGATTATTTGAGTCAAAGAGAAACCAGAATTTTTTTATAATTTTCAGAAAATATTAACATTGCTTTTGGAGTCGAATATTGATTATGAATATAGAACAACAGTTGTTAAGTGATTGCATACTTTGGGGGATGTCGAAAATATGGCACAATATATTAGATGAGCAAAAAATTATTATTTACAAAATTATGTTGGAGGAAATACTTTGGATCCAGATTTTGGCTGACAATCTTTTTCTGATGAAGAATTAAATGAATTTCAAAAAATAGCTAGTAAATATGTTCAAAATGTGGGAATTAGAAAATAGATAAAGTCGCAAAGGTTTCAAAGGCCTCAAAGGTTGCAAAGCCAAAAAAGCCATAAAGCCTCAAAGCTAAAAAAGATCTAAAGCTTTCTCATGCTTTCTCATGCTTTCTATAGCCTTTATCTATTCTTTTTCATTTTAACTTGATTATTGGTGCAAACATATTAAATTATGTGTGTAAAAATTTTTATACATTAAAAATTTTGTAATGGAAATAAATGTTTATAATGCTGAAAAATTTGAAAGGACTAAACGACGATATCTTATTTTCTCTGTCGTTTTTGCAAGCGTTTTGATATTGTCTATTCTCAACAAAAATTTAGTCTGAGCTATTTTACTTTTTTTCTTGCTTTGATGATATTTTTATTATTCTATAACAACAACTCAAGTTATAAAAATGTTGATACAGGAAAATGAACTTGTCATTTGAGATAAGGTTTATGTTTGGTCTTCTTTGAACTGATATGCTTTGGAAATGGATATGAAAACAGAAAGTGTCAAAAATATTATTATTCTAACAAACAAATGATACAACATTCACACTATAGATGATAGTATGCAAAATGTTAAAAATTTTGTTTCAGAATTGGATAAATATATTCAGATAGTTGATCAATATGATCAGACTTTTTTGGACAAATTAGTTAGGAAGTTAAAATTATAGATAAAAGTTACAGAGGCTACAAGGGCTACAAAGGTTTCAAAGCTAAAAAAGCCTAAAAGGACAAAAATTTTTTATTGCTTTCTTAGCTTTAATAGCTTTCATAGCTTTTATTTCCAATTCCTATTTTAATCATTAATTTTTTTTGTTTTGTCTTCAAGATTGGTTATTAAAGATGCTGCTTGGCAACTTATATGAAGAATAATAAGTGCTTTGTTTGGCTTCGTAATTATCAAAATAATAACTCCATATCTTTGACCATTACAGTATGGTGATTATTCTACAATTTTAAAAT
>JBBABP010000050.1:0-7744 GCA_041657585.1 Candidatus Absconditabacterales bacterium
TAAGATTTTTTATTCTTTTTCTCTCTCGAGAAGTTATTCTACAAGCCATTTTAAACCATTCTTTAGTAAGTAAAGTTCCTAATTATATTCTACTTACATAATGGTGCAATAGTTATGATAATTTTTCTCATTAATATATACAATAAAGATGGATGAACTAAAATCACGTTTGGAAGTTTTTAAAGGTTTGGCTTTTGAAATACAAAAAGAAAAACTGATTGCAATGTTAGAATGATTAAAAAAATCTGATCAGATTTTTGAAAAATTATTAAATGTAGTCCAAAAAAATACAAAAATAGATTCGGATTTTTTATCTAATACTTACTGGGATATAATATATTTTGCTAATGCCGTTGCAACAAATAACAAAAAAGAAAGTTTAGATATGTTTGATAATATAAAAAGCAAGATACAAAAAATATATGAATTAGAAAAAATAGAAACATTGAAAGACAATTCTGATAATATATTGAATCAGATTTAATTTTATATTTTATATTGTTGTGATGCCAATAGAATTACAAATAAAAGTTGAAAAAAATGATAATAATAAAGAACTCAATAAACAAGAAATTGATGATATAAAAACAATTAATGATTTTTTTGATAAGAATAAGACATCTGACGATAAAATAAAAGAATGAATGGAAACATGAGAATTGGCAAATATCCCAGAAAATATTACAAAAGCATATAAAAATTTAAAAGATAACTCAGAAAATAGAATAAATTTTTTAGAATCTTATTCTAAAGAAGATTATGAAGATATAAAAAATAAAATAATTAATGTGATAAAAACAAATGGATTTAACAAAGAATATGAATCTGATAATAAAGAATTTTTGAATACTTTGCTTATTAGTAGCAATAAATATACAGTTGAATGATATTTGGCGTATTACAATTTACAAATCATAAAGAATAATATAAGCAAAAAATGAAACATACAAGATAATCTTGTTGATATAGATAAATTTATGATAAGATTTGAAAACGAATCAATAAAAACTAATGATATTTCAGATGAAGAGTCACTAAATGTTGAGCCATTTAAATCAGATAAAGAAGATCAAAAAGTTTGAGAATTTATTGAATTATCCCAAGACAGAAAAAATTTGATTACAAATAATATGAATAATATAATTAACAAAAAAGAAAAAATAAATTTCTTGAATTTATTTTGATGGGCAGATGGCACTCATATTACTCTAGAATGAATGAAACAAGTTCAAAAAAATTATAAATACAATTTAGAAAAACTTATAAAAGCTTGAATAAAATGATTGCCAAATATAAATTTATTACAAGCCATAAATGAATCAAATTTTGAAAAGACAGAAAATCAGAAACAATTAAATGACGCTTATGCTTATACAAGAGCAATGATGCAAATTAGTTTTTTACCAAACAATTATTTAAATTATATAAAAAACAATGCCGATAATGTTGAATTTAAAATAGATGCAAAAGATATATCAGGAAGAGAAAAATGAGATGAATACACTTGAGGAAAAATTACAATAGAAATGCCATGAGCAGAATTGTCAGAAACCACTCTAATAAAAGAAAAATTATTAAAAATGATAAATATAATAAAGATTAATTTTGTGATTGAAAATAAAAAGACTAAAAAATATTCAGTAATTTGATTAATATGAATTGAAAATAAAAATTGAACTTTAAATGTTTGAAATATAAATTTTAACAATAAAGTTAATGAAATAAATAGTCGTTCTCATGATTTGCCAAAAGACAAAAAAGGTTCAGTTTTTTTTGATGAGAATGCATTAAATTTACCTCCTAATTGGGATACAATAAATATTGTAATATGAACTAATGAAAATCGAAATTATAATCAAACAAATCAGAATAATTCTTTAGTCCCTAATTTTAGTAATGATATAGACTGATTTAAAAAAGCATTAAGCTATCTTTGAGAAAAGAGCGACGCAACTCAAAAAAATTATGTAAATAATGTTATAAGATTATTAGATGCTTACAAAAATATTGAAAATGAATTAAATAATGAGAAAAAAAATAAAGTTATTTCTTTTTAATTTGAGTATTAAGTTCTGTTCAATAATCATTAGTTATATAATAATATCAATCTTTTGATTTGGATATTCAAATACCAATTTCTTTATATGATTTTTCGAATATCTTGTGATGTCATTTTTTTCTATTTTTATATCATATCATTATGTGTTTTATGTTTTCTTCGTTGAAGTATATATTTTCTCAAAAAACACTATAAAAATATTTTCATTCAACTCTCTGAGTAGCTGATTTTCATTTTTTATTAACATGATTGAAATAATTATTAATTGCCATATCTCCAGAATGTTCTTGTGAAAGTTGATTTAAAACATTATTTATTTTCATTGGACCTGCTCAATTTTTTGCTCTTTCTTTATTTAATTCTATCAAAAAATGGGTTTTAATAATTTCTATTCATTTTATTTTGCCATATTTTTTGATTATATCGTCAAAACTTGTATTAATTATATTTTCATGTAACTTATCTTGTGATGAAATATAAGATATTGTTTTGTCAGAATTATTTTTTTTTGTTGTTTGAAAATTTTCAATCAAATCTTTTTTTACCTGAGTTTTGAAATCTTTAATATTTTGTCATGATACAATTCAACTTGTTAAAAAACTAAGTCAGATTAAAATGCTTTTGGTTTTATTGTTCATAAGTAAATTATAAACATATAAATATATATATATATATCAAAATTATAGTCAAAAAGAATAATTTGTCAAAACTTTAAAAAAAAAATCTTTTTTAAAAAATGACTTGACTTTCACCTAAAGATAAATATGCTAAATAAACATTTAATCGAAATATTAACATTAAAAAAATTTATTATTATGCAGAACATTGAAAAAAACGTTGCAGAAGCGATGAACAAAATTATCAAAAGATTTAAACAGACGCCAGACAATTTTTGTTGCGGTGAGTATGATGCACTCGGAATGTATAACTTCCTAAAAAAAAAGGAAGCTAACTTGTGTGAGCATTGGTCAAAGGCATTCGAAGATGTGAAAACTGAAATTGAATTAATTAAAGGTCACGTGTTTGAATTAAAAAAAGTTGCCTAAAAGTTTAATGTTTAAATTTATTTAATTCCCCATTTTTTTGAGGGAATTTTTTTTGATTAAAAAAATCACCTCACTGACTTGCAATGAAGTGATCTTTTTTTTATTGTGATTGCGAGGAGCTTCTTTGCGACAAAGCAATCTTGTTTTAAGCGTTTAAGATTGCTTCGCTATGCTCGCAATGACTAATTTTTTTACTTATCTGCGTCTATTACCTCTCACTCTACTGGTTTTTCTCACTCAATTTCTTGATCTGGATTTGGAGTTGGGCCAGAAGGAGCTGCTTGATATTTGTTGTAAAGAACTGAAAATTCGTTTTGGATTCTTTCTATCTCTTTGTCTATTTCTTCTTTTGTTATATTTTCATTTTCTTTGATTGCTTTACCATCTGTGATTAATTTGTTCACAATTTCTTTATCGGCATCAGGAATCTTATCCTTTTGCTCAACGATCATTGTTTCCATTTGATAAACTAATGCTTCAAGTCTATTTTTTGATTCAACAATTTCTCTTCTTTTGCGATCTTCTTCAGCAAATTTTTCAGCCTCTGCTTGTGCATTTGTAATTTCTGCGTCAGATAAATTTGTAGATCATTGAATTTTAACTGACTGTTCTTTTCCTGTAGATTTTTCTTTTGCAGAAACATTTAAGATTCAGTTTGCGTCGATATCAAATATTACTTCTATCTGAGGTTGTCCCCTTCTCATCATTGGTATTCATTCCAAATTAAACATTCACAATGATTTGTTGTCTTTCGCAAATTGTCTTTCTCATTGAGTGACATGAACAGTAACTGCATTTTGATTGTCGGCAGCTGTCGTGAAAACGTTTGTTTTCTTTGCAGGTATTGTGGTATTTCTTCCAATCATCACGTGAGCCAATCATCATTCTACTTCTACAGCTAAGCTCAAAGGAGTAACGTCCAAAAGTAAGATATCTTTCACATCTCATTGGATGATTCATCATTGAATTGATGCTCATTGAGCAACTGATTCATCTGGGTTCACTGTAGCTTTTGGATCTATTCAGAATATATCTTTTACTAATTTTTTTACTGCTGGCATTCTTGTTGCTCATCAAACAAGTATAATTTCATTAATTTCACTCTTTTTTAATTTAGAATCTTCCAAAGCTTGTAAGCATGGTCTTTTGCATCTTTCAAAAAGATCCTTGCTCATATTTTCAAATTGAGCTCTCGTCAAAGATTCTTCCAAATTTTTTGGCTGACCATCTTTGCTTGTGATGATAAATGGAATAGAAATATCCACTCTTTCGGTCTGACTTAATTGATGTTTTGCATTTTCAGCTTCGTTTTTGATTCTTTGCATAGCCATAGGATTTTGCTTTAGATCTATTCATTCTTTTCTGTTGAATTCAGAAACCAAATGATTGATAATTCTTTGGTCAAAATCTGCTCACCCAAGATGAGTATCTCAACTCGTAGAAAGCACTTGAAAAGTTCATTCTGCTCCAATCTCCAAAATTGTAACATCAAATGTTCATCATCAAAGATCAAATACAACTATTTTTTCATCCTTGTTTTTTCATTCTCAATATGCCAAAGAAGCGGCTGTTGGTTCGTTGATAATTCTTTCAACTTTCAATCATGCGATTTCTCAAGCGGCCTTAGTTGCATTTCTTTGAGAATCGTTAAAATATGCAGGAACTGTAATTACAGCCTGAGTGATAGTTTGTCCAAGAAATTTTTCAGCATCTTCTTTTAATTTTTTAAGAACAAAAGCTGAAATTTGTTCTGGTTTATATTCCTTGCCATCTATGACAATTAAAACTCATCCATCCTTGGATTCTTTAATTTTATAAGGAAGAGTTTCTTTGCCAATTACCTCTGAATATTTTCTTCAGATAAATCTTTTTACTTCGTAAATAACATTTTGTGGCTCAAGAATTGCTTTTCTTTTTGCCAAATCTCATACCAAAAGTTCATCTCATTTGATGTAAACAGTTGATGGTGTTGTTCTATTCCCTTCGGAATTTGCGATTACTTCTGATTTGTCTCACATCATGTATGACACACATGAATTGGTCGTTCACAAATCAATTCAAATAATTTTTCACATAACTAATATAATTTAAAAATATAAAAATTTTATATAGCACGTACATTATAATCATGCTACGAAAAAAAGCAAGAGATTTTTTTAGAAAAAATTACTCCATCCCAGCCCCTGCCTACCGCAGGCAGGTTCCCCTAAAATAAGGGAAGGAGCAATGAAAAAATAAAAAGTCCCTCTATTTTAGAGGGATTTAGGGAGTAATTTTCAATTGTAAATTAATGTTGTTTTGATAAAAATCAATTAGTCGATAGTCAATAGTCTTTAGTCTTTAACACTTGTAACCCCCGCCAAATAAAGAGGCGGGCAGGTTTGAAACCTTTTTAGCCTCTTTTTTTCTTAATGTATAACCCTTACGATTTCTATTTTAAAAAGGCGAAGACTCAATGATTCAAAGCAAGGAGCGTTTTTAAACTTGAAGAGATTCAGAATAAATTTAAAATTTTTGGAAAAGATACAAATTCAATTTTGGATATTTGATGTTTCCCTGGAAGTTGGCTTCAATACGCTTATTCGCAAATGCAGAAATTTGAGAAAACAAAATATCAAATAATCTGAATGGATATCAAGGACGTTAAAATTAGCTTACCAGGCGTCAAAACTTTTAATCAAGATATTACTGACCAAGAAAGCGTTAAAAAAATACTAGAAGAAAATGGCATGAAAAAAATTGATTTGATAATATCAGATATGGCGCCAAACACGATAGGGTTTAAAAATATAGATGCCATCAGGTCTTTCGCGTTGATAGAAAAAACTATTTGGATTTACAAACAACTTTTGAAACCTGATTGAAAATTTGTTGTTAAAGTTTTTATGTGACCGTGATTTGAAGAATATGTCAAAGATATGAGAAATTTTTTTGGTGCGAAAAATATTAAAATTTACAAACCAAGTTCAAGCAGAACAGAAAGTAAAGAAACTTATGTAATTAAAATATAAAAAAAATAATTAGTTATTGGAATATTAGAAATTGGAATATTGATTATAAATTATTTAATTACAAATTACAAATTACGAATTACAAATCTAAATTTTATTATAATTTTTAAATTCTTTGAGATACATAGTTTCAAAATCGGCATATAATTTGGTCATATAATCTTCGTAATCTGCAACGTTTTTGCTGAGAAAATCAGACAATTCTTTGTCGTCCTTTTTTTCTTTTAACAAAGCTGTAAATTTTTGTAATTGGATATCAGTTAATTTTGTTGCAATATTAGTCAATATTCGATCTTCAAGAACTGGAATCACGTCTTCTATCATAAGGTCCAAAGCAGAATCTTCGATGTCTGGCATTGCTTTGATAAGAACAGATTCTATAAAATCTTCTTGATTTAGCATTTTTGATTTTTTATTATTAAATAAATTTAATCTAACTTTAGTTATGGATTTTTATAATGAATAAAAAAAATAATACAAGATTAAAAAATTGTAATAATAAATTTTTGTGAATTTGTTTTGTAGGGGACGGTTTGAAACCGTCCCTTACGAAATGTTTGTAAGTGATTTAATGTTTATAAAAAATCCCCGCCAAAGAAATAGGCGGGCAGGCTTTGAATAAAAGGAGGACAGAAAATTTGACTTGACTTTTGACGTTAAATAATCATACTTTAAAAGTTAAAATAAATTAAAATAAAAATTAATAAAAAAATTAAATTATATGAAAAAATTATTTTTAATTATGTTAATGTTTGCTTTCATTGCAAACGTAACGCAGGTTAATGCTCAGAAAAAAATGAGTAATCGTAAATTGACAATAGAGATCAAAACTCTAAATGCCAGAAGGTTAGCGCACGAAGCAAGAATAGATTCACTGGAAAATATGATGAGGCAATTAATGTATTTAAACAATAAAAAAATAGATAGCACAATGATTGCTCGTCTTGAAAAAAGAATAGATTCGCTGGAAAAAAAATTAGTGTCACTTGAAGCAAAAGAAAATAAGAAATTTGATAAAACCCCTGCTGAAAAAAAAATTGTCCTTCCTGAAACAAAAAAAGGTGCTGTAAAAAAAGGTGCTGTAAAAAAAAGTAAATAAATAATTTAATTTATAAATTAGGTCTCTCCATATTTTGTGGAGAGATTTTTTTTATTGTCTGAACCACAGATTATCACAGATAAACACAGATAATAAAAAAATATTTTTATAATTTTATAAAAAATTATGCTGTTTTTTTTTAGAAATCGCTTCATAATAACACTGTAAAGCTTCTTTTATATTAAACAACAAATCATCTCGAGAATCTCATTGCGTATTTATACAAAGTTTTTTGATTGTTGCCGTATATCATTTTTTATCGTCTTGCGTGATCTGTATATCCATATTATATTTTTATAATTAGATAAATTTGTTACGATTTACTTATATCAATTACTCTGATTTTTTCAAGCATAATTATTTAAAAGAAAAGGAGGACAGAAAAAAGAAAAAAATAGCCCCTCTATGGCACAAGGTCCCGCAACGGCGGGAGATGGCCTGCCCCGCAATGGCGGGGGTTGGGGAGTAAATTAAAAAGATTTAAATTTCTATATTAAAATCTATAAATTACTTTTTTAGTTTTACATAT
>JBBABP010000051.1:0-2378 GCA_041657585.1 Candidatus Absconditabacterales bacterium
TTGTATTTATTTTCCAAATAGTAAACATAAACATAAAAAAAATTACAAACATTTTGATTGCTACAATAAATAAGCAAAGATTCAAGGCAATTTTATTAAAGCAAACAAACCCCAACATTGGAGCAATGTTAATTATCCAATCAAAGACTTTTGTAGATAAGAACAAGCAAACAATAAATATTCCAATACAAAATATAATTGAATACTTAAAAAAAATTTCAAAAAACTTATTTAATATTTTCATTTTATTAGATTTTATTATGTGATTAAAAGATAAAGAATATTAATTGTAAATCAAGACGCTATTCTAAATTTCGGTAATTATCTTTTTTACAAAAAAAAATAGGACAATTTTCACGTCCTATTTTTTACATAAAATATTTTAAGTCAGATTTTTTTTTATTTTTTTATAATTGCTTCGATAGCTGCGAATCATCAATCTTCTTTTTCATTTATTAATATATATAATTCATCGCCTGGTTTTCATTTAAAGAATGTCACAGCTGCTTGATTTAAGAAATAAGTTTTGCCATCGTCAGTGATAGCTATAAATTTATTATCGTCAGTTTTTGAAAGAGTAGATCTGATATGTTTTCTTTCAATTGCCTGTATCAATTTATAAATAAATCTACCATCAGACATTATTTTTAATTTCAAAATATCTCCTGGAACTAATTTAGTTTTGCTCGAATAGTTCAAAGGCACAGGATATTTTTTTTGATCTGCTCATACCATAAAATATCAATCAAACTTTCCTTCAACTACTTCTACATCTTCTTCTGTGTAGGTTTTTAATTCTCAACCTCAAATAACTTTTTCAGCATCTTTTTCTATTGATTCAAATAATTCTGGTTTGTCTGGATCAAATTTAGCAAGCTGACTCAAAATTAATTTCATTCTTTTGATGTCAGTTTCCATTTCTGACAAAACATTTTGCAAAAACTGAATCATTTGAGAATGTTTTTTCAACATTTCTTCTGTAGATGATTTTTTTGCAATTGGTTTACTTAAAGAAGCTTTTGGTGTTTTTGTTACTTTTGTAACAGTTGTTTTAGTTTCTTCTGTTTTTGGATTTGTTTTTGTTTCTGCCATTTTTTTTATTTTTAAATGTAAAATAAATTTTTTTCTTATATTCAATTATACTGCTTTATCTTTTTTTTGCAAATTTTTGAATAGATTTTTTATCGCTTACAAAAGCTTGTTAATTTCATTGAGATTTTCAAGACAATTATTATAAACCAATGTCAGATTAAATTTTTTCAATAAGATCCGGTCGTTCAGTGGATAGGACGCAATCCTGCGAAGATTGAAACCCAGGTTCGACTCCTGGTCGGGTCAAATTGCTTTTACATTCCACAATTTATCAATGAGAATATTAACCTGATTAAAACCAACCGATAATCAGCTTCATTTGTGAAATTATTTTGGTGCAATTAAACCATTCATCGCCATGGCAGATAAATTTCCAAAAGCAGAAATATTTTTATTTCTTGCGAATATGCATTGATTTACGCAATTGCATGACTGAGAGCAACTAAAAAGAAACTGATTAAATATACTCAAACTTTATGCTGCGTGCTGAGTAGATCTAAATAGATATTTAATTTACAATCCTGCAGATATTCCATGACATGCACAATTAAACCGAGTTTTGACTTGTCTGACAACTATGTGATATATGGAAAGAATGCATTCTTACAAAGACGCGTTAGCAAAATGAAAGGCGTGAGAAATTAGTGTTTGAACTTTTTGTTATCCGATTCTTATGGCTTCAGATATAATTATTTATGATGCAGATATAGTCCCAGTGGGAAACGACCAAAAACAACATGTCGAGTTCGCTAGAGATATAGCTGGTAAATTCAATAATCAATATGGACAAACATTCAAAATACCTGATGTTCATATTCAAGAAGAAGTCGCCATTGTTCCATGAATTGATTGACGTAAAATGTCGAAATCTTACAACAATTATATTGGCTTACTTGACGATGAAAAAACAATATCTAAAAAAGTTAAACAAATTTCTACCGATACCAAGACGGTAGAGGAATCGAAAAATCCAGATGAATGTAATGTCTACAAAATTTTAAAATTATTCTTAAACGAGAAAGAAAACAAAGAAATTCGTGCAAGATATGCTAATTGATGACTAAGTTACAAGGAAGTTAAAGATTATTTATACGAAAAAATTATATGATTTGTTTCACCAATACAATCCAAATACAATCAAATCACAGACGAACAAATTATCAATTTATTGGCAAAAAATGCAAAAATAGTTAACGAAATAGCTAACAAAAAAATTCAAGAAGTTTATAAAAAAGTCTGATTCAGATTAGATTAGTTTTTATTTTTTGAGTTTTTCAGATGGCAAA
>JBBABP010000051.1:2388-7565 GCA_041657585.1 Candidatus Absconditabacterales bacterium
ATTAATTCTTTTGGCATGAAATAGCCCAAAAAATAAGCCACGAATTCAGAAGGTTCAAACTGAATTGAAAGAATTTTTTGATCAATCTTATCTTCACGATTATCAGCATTGGCAATTGTGATATCCAAATATGGATTTTGAAGAAGAAATAGATGTTTTGTACAATCAAATCAAAAACGATAAAGATATAGTTATATTTGCCAAGTCGTTATGAACAATACTTGCTTTGATGTTGCTGGCCGAAAAATGAATTCATCCTTCGAAATGTATTTTTGTTTGATTTCCGATGTGATATGTGGATAGCAACGAATTTCCTTTGCACTATTACATTTGAAAAGATATTTGTCCAATATTATTTATTCAAAAAACAAAAGATCCAGCTTGTAATTTCCAAGAATTAAAAAAAATATTTTCAGAATTTTCTCCAAAATTTCAATTTCAAGAAGTTGCTGGGTTAGATCATGATTATGAAAATATTCAAGAACTAAAAACTCTGATTAAAAAATTTATACTGAATAAATAAATCTGATTAAAAACTTTTGAGCATAATTTTAACCCCAAATAATTTACTATCTAAAAATAATTTCCAATGACGCAAAAAGAAGAAGTAAATTTGTCAGTTATACAGGCAGATGAAATCAAAAAACTAAAAGAAATGCAAAAAAGAGAAAAGTTTATTATAGATTTGATCAAAGAAAATAATTTGCAAAATGACAAAGAATTTATGGACGAAATAAAAAATCTGATTGATATTTAGTAGTTATTATATAAAATAAACAAGCCTTATGAATTGCAATTAATTGATTTTTGCTTTTTATCATTTAGTAATTTAGTATGCATAAATCTAATTTTCGAGATAAAATGTGAAAAGTAGATCGAGAAAAAGATAGCGTCTATATTATTCTAAAAATAGCACAATTTGGCACGCAAAATGATTATTTTGAACTCAAAAAAAGGTATACAGATATCAAGATTAAAAAAGTAGTCCAAGAACATTATTATAATTTAGATGATCTTACGAGGAATTTTTTTAATATAAAATATAAGCTTGATTTACCTTTAAAAAAAACACTTAATGAAATTACATCGGGATACAGTCTTAGATTCAAAGAGAAAATTTTTATTGGATAAATTAGTTCGAACAAAAAGATATTGATTTTATTTGGCATGATGAACAGCGTTAGCATTACAATATGGACACAGAATCAGTGAAGATTTTGATTTTTTTAAAGAAGGAGATTTGGATGTTAATCAAATAAAAGATATATTACATAGGGAATGAATATCTTATAGAATAAGTTATGAAGTACCAAATACATTGTATATCGATGTGAATGGCGTAAAAGTGAGTTTTATGGCAGTCAAAAAACTTACGCTTATTGATAATCTTATTTCGACAGAGTATTTTAATATAGCCACAGTAAAAGAGATAGGCATCATGAAGCTTATAACTATTCCAGCCAGAAGAGAAACAAAAGATTATGTGGATTTATATTATATTACGCAGACGTATGATTTAAATAAATTGATTTCATATATTCCAAAAAAGTATTGAGCAGAACAAAATATATTTGTTCTAAAAAAATCTTTGCTTTATATTGATGACTTGGTTGATAATGTGACATTTATCGGCAAGAAAATTATGATCAAAGATATTCAAAAATATTTCAAAAAGATAATTAAAGATTTGTAAATTATATAAAAAAATAATTCTTGACAAACCAATTTAAATGGATATCATTTTTCTTAAAAGAAATTTTTACATCCTAAAAAAATCAAAATGAGAAATTTTAATAACGAAATTAATCCAACTTCAAAAAACTCACAAAATGCTGATTGAGAAAATATAGATTGAGAAAATGATGATTGAAAAGATTTTAATGAATTTGACGATTCTGATTTAGATTCTGCTGACGAAAAAACAAAAAAACAATATACAATATTCAAAATCAAAATTTTAAACAAAATTATACGCTCAGAAATATCACAGTTATTTAACCAAAATTCAGATTACAAAATTGAAGATTTCAAAACAGAAATTTTATCTTCAGATTTTATTACTAATATTTTAAAAGAATATGAATCAACTTTCAAAAGAAAAAAAATACCATCAAGAACAATTTATTTATTAATTCTCAAAGATTTACAAAATAGATTTAAAAAGCAAAATAATAAAATTCAGTTGTCAGATTTTTATTATTTGGATATGTCTTTGGATTATAAAAACAAAAAATTAGAGAAAATAAATATATACAAATATCTCAATCTTTTCGGTTATTTAAAATACGAGACAAAGCAATATGATACGTTTTTTTACAATAATTCAGTTAAATTGTGAATAGATCTCAAAGACCCAGAAACTCAATTTGAGCAAGAACTTAATCTTCAAAAAATTGGTGAATTTAAAAAATGATTACGAGAAAAAGAATTTATCGAACTTCAAAATAAATTTAATTACGATGATATAAATCATATTTCTTATTATTTTTATCTTGCAAAAAAATTAAAAAAATCTGACGAAGAAATAAATTCATTCTTCACTTCAAAGGAAGAACAAAAAATATCGCTTTTACCAGTTTATCTTAAAAAAAAGCCTTATTTTCCAACTCTTTTTAAAAACAAATCGTATATGCAAAGAATCAAAATTAAAGATTTGTTGCTAATTCTTTACAAATCTTACGAACAGAAATTAATTTAAAAATATTTTACTCTACCAAAATTCTTCATCAAGCTGTTTTTTCAATTTTACCTAATTTTAATAATATCGGCTCAATATCTTCTTCTACTGCCTTTTCGTGAATTCAAAGTTGTACTGCAATTGTTTTAACGCCCAAAGGTCTATCGGCATCTTTTAAAATTTGCAAATATTTTTTGTGTATAGGAGTCATTCATCCATCATCAATTTTACTGTGTTTCAAAAAATTTTCCCAAAGTTTCTCATCCAGATTTTTATCATTAGTTTCTGTAATTACATAATCTCTTATTTTGATACAAAGGTTGTGAATCTCTCTTGGGACAGCATCAACTTTTTTGCATATTTCACTAATAACTTTATCAGTCGCTTTGATTCAATATTTTTCTAAATATTTTTTTATTATCTTTTCTTTTTCGCTAATATTATATTCCATAAAATGAAAATTATAAACAAATCTGTTTTTAATTGGTTGTGAAAGTAGTTCAGATTTTGTTGTGGCTCCTATCAAAGTAAAAGGATTTATTGGAATCCTCACATTTCATCATTCAGGCATTACCATATCAATTACAAAGTCTTCCATAGCAATATACAAAACTTCTTCGATATTTGGCTTCAATCTATGAATTTCATCAATAAACAAAATATCTCCAGTTTCCAAAGTATTCAAAATTGAAATTATTTCAGAAGGTTTAGTTATGGCATATCATGTAACAGCTTTGATGGTCACATTATTTTGTTTGGAAATAATATAAGCCATAGTTGTTTTTCCAAATCAACTTGGTCATGAAAATAAAATATGTCCTATATTTCATTTTCTTTTTTTGCTACTTTCTATTGCTGTTTTGATAATTCATTTTATGTTTTCTTGTCCAATAAAATCTTCAAAATTTTCTGGTCTTGGATGACTGTTTATATTCAATAATTTTTCGGTATTAATTTTCTTTATTTCCATATAACAAATAAAAGCAATAAAGGCTATGAAGGCATTAAAGCCATAAAGTTTTTTAGCTTTGAAAACTTTTTGGCTTATTCAAATTTACTTCGTTCTCTTAATTTTATAATAAGCATTCGTGTTTGGAAGGGACTGAATTATATAATTATTTTCAGATATTCTTACTGTTCATTCAACTAGGTAGCCATTGCTTATTATAAAACTTACTGTTCATGTTTGATCTTCGGTTTCCATATTAAAAACATCGCCATACCAAACAAAATTATTTGAAAAATATTTTTCAGTTGAAGATCTAACTACTTTATATCTTGATCAAAGGATTTCTATATATCACAATTCAAAATTTCAATTATTAATCAGATTAGTGTCTATGTAGACATTAGCTTCTTGTAAATTACTTAATCAAGTTTGTATTGATCCAGGCACCGTGCTTACAATTTCATTCTGAACTTTGTTTGTGTTCAGATTTGTAAGCATTTGATATTTAACTTTAAACCTATACAAAAACAAAGCTACTTCATATCTAGTTATTGGATTTTCAAAAGTTATTGCGTCAGCAGGTGACACTATTCACATTTCTTGTGCTTTTTGAAAATAATTTTTCCATCGAGGAGCTGCGCTTTCATCTAATTTTTTTCATTCAAAAAGTCTAA
This sequence comes from Candidatus Absconditabacterales bacterium, assembly GCA_041657585.1. Lineage (GTDB taxonomy): Bacteria > Patescibacteriota > Gracilibacteria > Absconditabacterales > Absconditicoccaceae > JBBABP01. Next base: position 6,689 of record JBBABP010000051.1, read on the forward strand.
TAATTGCTACAATAAATTGAGATTTATTTATTGTTCATTTTGGATTAAATTTGCCATTAGTTCATTGCAAAACACCGGCTTTACAAATATTTTCCACAAAATTCAGAAGTGATGCGTCTACGTCATTTATATCAGAGAAAATGCATTCTTTTGGTAAGGCATCGTTAGAATTTACATTTAAATTAAATACATTTGAAAATGTATCCAATACTTTAGAAGCTTGTTCTCTAGTCAAAAGTTCAAAAGGTTTATAATCTTGTATATTATTAAAGTTAGTTAATCAATTATCATTCATCCAGCTTATTGCTTCTTTAAGTTCTGGATTATTATCCACGCTTATAGATGATGCAATTGTTGCAAAACTTGAAAGTATTCAAGTATTTATTTGATTATTATCTCATGAAATTTGACTAAGTTTGTTCAATCACATTATTCTCAAAGTTTCATTCGTTACGATATTTTTGAACCTATAAATATACAAAGCAATTTCCATTCTTGGGATTTCTTTTTCATAAGAATTTATATTGTTCAACATCGTCAATCACAACGCCTGTCATTTTAAATAATAATCTGACCATCGAAATCTACCTGCCTCATAAGATGTTTTTCATTCAAACATTCTTATCAAAACCGCCATAGCTTCTGGTCTTGTAATTGTTTTTTTCGGCATAAATTGTCAACTTGAGCCCTTAAAAATTCCCCGTTTGCAAACATCTTTTACATATCAAGAAAGTTCAGGATTGACTTTATCTATATCAACAAAATTACAATTCTGATTTTTAACTTCTTGAGAATATCCCAAAATTTTGTAAGCTTGTCAGATTATTTTTGCGGCTTCTTCTCTAGTCAAAAAATCATTTGGTCTAAATTCATTTTC
>JBBABP010000052.1:0-3985 GCA_041657585.1 Candidatus Absconditabacterales bacterium
AAGATTAAAGGTATGAAAAACATACTTACCATCACATCAATAATTACTCTCTTCGAGTGGTTTAAAAGAATGCACATCTGGACATATATCATATTCTGGAAAGCGACAATCTTTAATCTGATGATAGGTCCAATATATATATTTACTATCCTTGGAAAATCTCTTATTGATAGGTTGAAAAGATTTAGTATCTTGAGTAATAAAGGTTCAAGATGGTCTTAATATTTTTCTACCTTGTTCATCATATTCTTTGTTTTCTCATGTACCAGTCGAATATCGTACACTACCATTATGAATTTGATACGGTTTTTCTACTCCAATAAGATCATTTCAGTGAAGCGTATGAAGCAACTCTGTTAAAATTTTATCTTGTCATCTTATTTTAGCAAGAGTATGCTGTATACAAGCTGAATCAGTACGTATATTTTGTTGAAGTAAATGAGCAATATTAGTGATAATATATATTTTTGTAGGAGTAGTAATATGATCACAAGAATGTGATGATTTATACATTCATTTTTCATCATTGATGATTATTGATTCCTTATCCAAAGATAAATAATCATTTTCAATACCAAGAGTTTTTTCTAAAATAGTCATTTGGAAATATGTAAGAATATAAATAAAACGCCAAACAAGAAATATAAAAAATACCCCTTTAGAGCTATTTTTATATTTATAAAAAAATCAATCTGATTATCAATCTATTTTTGTTTATTATATAACAATATATTTATACTCAACCCCTAAATAGAATCTTGAATAATGCGTTTAACATTAACTATGTAAATCTTCACTATAACTGTGTTTGAGCGTACCGCAAGCTTTGAAAATTACAGATTTTCAATGCGGGGCGGTATGTTTTTGTCTAAATCTGTCTATAAATAACTCACAATTACAAAATTAAGTTATTTTTGAAATATTGATATGAGAATAGCAATCATTTTTCTATAAGATTTACATCAAAATTTTCATTTGTTCAATGTGGATTGCTATCTTCATTTGCTAATGGTATCAAAACAGTTTTTGATCATAAATATTTTTCAAATAAATTAAGAATTGGAATTGATCATCATGAATATTTATAAATTACTGATTTTCAATAAACAGTTTTTAAAATACTGTCAGCTTTTTGAACATATTGATTGTCAATATTTAATTTACAAGGATCAAAATTTTCTCATATTTTTATTTCATAATCAACATATTCTGGTATATTAAATTTTATTCGTTGCTTAAAAGAATTAATTATTTTTTCATTATTTTGACTTTTAACTGTTCTAAAATTCAAGTTAACACTAGCGATTCAAGGAATAATATTGGTCTCTCATCATCCAAAAATTCATGTAATTTGTAATGAGGGGCTAAGTCAAACTTTAATTAAAAAATCAAAATCTTTTGTTTTAAAAATCGATTTAACTCAAAGTTTTTTTTCTAACTGCTGATAATCAACTTTTATTTTTTTATTTTTTATATAAAAATTTATAGGAATGTTGTCTACATCATAATAAAAATAAGGAATTGCAATATTATTGTTCATCTCATGTAATTTTGAAATTAATTTAGATAATTCTTGAATCGCGTTTGGCAACACACTTCAATAAAATCAACTATGAAAATCACTTTTACAAGTAGACACTTTTAAAGTGACATTTAATGATCATCTAAATCAAATATCAATACAAGGATTATCTTCAAAAATCATAGAATCCGAAATCAAAGAAAAATCTGATTTTAATTTATCTTTATGATCAACGATAAATTTTTCTAATCATAAAGATCAAGATTCCTTATCTCATTGAATCAAAAAAATAATATTATATCAAAGTTTTCAATCTTTTATAAGATGAAAAATATTTAATAAATGAATCAATATTTGTCATTTATTGTCAACAACTCATCTTCAAAATACCTTATCTTTTCATATATGTAAAGAAAATGGATCTTTTTTCCGTCATTCTTTTTTATCTGCAAAATGAACGTCATAATGTCAATAAATCAAACAAGTTGGTAATGATTTATTTAAATTATATGTTGCAAATAAAATAGGATTTCAATATCAAGGAAATATTTTTGATTGAAATCAATTTGTTTCAAATAATTTTTTCAATCGTTCCGCTGTTTTTTTAATCTCATCAGAAAAATTTTGATCAGCCGAAATGCTTTTAAACGAAACAAATTCTTTTAATAATTGATAATATTCAGCTAACATAAATTAATTAATTTTCGATAAAATATTACACAGATTCATTTAAAGATTTTAATTTTTTCTTTGCTTTTTCATTATTCGGTTCGTATTCTAAAACTTTAAAATAATATTTTTGTGCATTATAAGAATCTCATATTTCTAAATACAAATCAGCCAAAGTAATTATATAAGTTGTATTTGTTGGTCTCAATCTGACTATTTTTTCCAACATATCAATAGATTCTTTTTTTCTATCTGTATTGTAAAAAAGTTCAACTAAACTTATATAATATTTAGGATTTGTAGAGTTTATATTTATTGCTCTTGATATCAAAAGCTCTGCTGTCTGAAAATCTCAATGATTCAAATAAATTTCTCATATTTGCCAAATAGCTTTATGATCATGAGAATCAATTTCAATAATTTTTTTTAACAAAGGCAAAGATTTTTTAGTATTTCAAGTATTAAAATAATAATCTGCTAACAATTTATTCAAATCTTTATCATCTGGATCTATAGCTAATCATTCTATTATTTTTTTTTCATATTCTTCAAATTTTCATTCATTTTTCAAAACAATCGATTCATAGACTATTCTTTCCAATATCTTCTTTTTTTTTATCAAATATTCTTTTTCTAAATCGCTAAATTCAATATTTTCTTTTTTTATTACAATTTTTTCTTCTTTGTTGTTAGAATCTTCAATTATCTTTTCAAAGACACTTATTCATTCTTTTTTTTTAAAAAAATTATTGATTTCCAATTTTTTAAAATTAATTTTTTTTAAATTATCAAAATTTATGTTTTTGATTTTTTCTAAATAAAAAAACATATATTTATGCATTTTTTTTGAAATTAAAAAGACAATCGCTCAAACGACAAAAAAAATTAATATCGAAGTCAAAAGAATCCAGATTAAACTTCAAATTTTTAACATTTCAAAATTTTATTAAATTTAAAATATTTCTTTTATATTATTTATTTTTCTTCTTTCTCTTTTAATGTTTTTATTTGATCTAACGGTATTCTAAAAGTAACTCCATCATCAGTTCTTACTGTAACATCTCAAGACATTATATTAAAAGATGAAGTAACTCAACAAATATCTGAATTTTTTACTTTTACCGGAGTTCATTTTTGTGGAAATTTTTTACTATCTTCTAAATAAAGCTCTAATTCATATATGAGACTACATTTTAATTTTCAACATCTACCTTTTAATTTTTCTATATCTCTTCATTCCAAATTTTGTAATACAATGTTTTCTATTTCCACACTAGGTAAAGCCCTACTGCTTTTACAACATAAATTTATTCAGTTACAACCCACTATACAATCTGTTCAAGGTGACATTTTAATCATATCTCTAGCTCAAATTTGAAAAAGAAATATATTTTTACCAAGTTCTTGTCTAAATTCTTTAACAAAATCCGTAAAGACATATCTATCTTCAGAATAAAAATAAAAATAAATTTGATCAGTGAAAATATGAAATTTTGCAGTTACAGGTATAGAATTAGCAAAATTTTTTTTAAATAATTTTTTAAAAAGAGGAAATATTTTAAGTGCAATTTTTTGTTGTTTATCAAAAAATTCTTTTTCGTCTCATTCAAGTATTCTTTCAAATTCTCAATACCTATCAGTTTGTATTTCATGTCAAAGATTTGTTCAAATACTCAATTTATTTCATCAAGTTTGTTCTATAAGATTGTAGACTACTTTATCTCAATGTTTTAATTTCACAAAAACATCTTCATTGATTCATTTAACTAAAGTGTTTTTATTTGTATAACAATC
>JBBABP010000052.1:3995-6953 GCA_041657585.1 Candidatus Absconditabacterales bacterium
ATATATTTGTTTCATGTTAATTTTATAAAGAATAAAATTGGGAAATGGGAAATGGGAATTAGAAAATGGCATACAGTAGTTTTTTTAGACAATAACAACTAATTCCAAATTCCAAATTTCTAATTCCTTCTTTATCTTTTTTTATTCATAAGTAATTCAAATTCTTCTTTAGTTAAATATTCTTTATCAAGTAAAAATTTTGACATATGGATTATTAAATTTTTATTTTTTTTAACAATATTTTTCGCTTTTTCATAACAATAAAAAAGATAAAATTTTATTTTTTCATCTATTTTTTCTGCGGTTTTTTCACTATAATTTTTATACGGCTTATAATATTCATCCTTATCTTTGTCAAAATACATAATAGGTCATAATTCTTTGTCCATTCAATATTTCACAACCATATCTGTAATTATTGATGTTGCCTTTTCAAAGTCATTAGAAGCTCAAGTAGTGATTTTGTTTTCTCCAAAAAAGACATCTTCAGCTGCTCTTCATCAAAGTAAACAAGTCACTTCATCTATAAATTTTTCTTTTGAATATAGATTTTTATCCTCCTTTGGCGTTGTCCAAGTAGCTCACAATGCTTGTCATCTACGAACAATAGAAATTTTTTCTACCGGATCTGCATATTGAAGCAAATGAGAAGCTATGGCATGTCAAAGTTCGTGATATGCTATAGTTTTTTTTTCTTCTTCATTAATTGATTTTGTCTTTTTTTCTGGTCACATCAAAACTTTTTCTAAAGCATATTCAAAATCTTTTTGTTCTAATATTGTTCTATTTTCTTTTGCTAATTTCAAAGAAGACTCATTAACTATATTTTCTATATCTGCACCAACCAATCAACTAGTTCTTTTTGCTAAAGAATCAATTTTTACATTTTTATCAAATTTTTTTGCTTTAAGATAATATTGAAATATCATAATTCTTTCTTCATAAGTAGGAGCAGAAACCATTATTTTTCTATCAAATCTTCATGCTCTCAAAAGTGCTGGATCTAATATATCAGGTCTATTTGTAGCAGCTATAACTATTACATTTGTATTATTATCAAATCAATCCATTTCAGTTAAAATCTGATTTAATGTTTGTTCCTGTTCCTGATGTCATCAAGTATAACCAACACCTCTTTTCTTTCATATTGCATCGATTTCATCTATAAAAATTATAGCTCTTCAAGTAGCTTTTGCTTTTCCAAAAAGTTCTCTAACTTTTGCCGCTCACATTCAAACTAACATTTCCATAAATTCTGATCAAGAAACAGAAAAAAATGGAACATTTGATTCTCAAGCTATTGCTCTTGCAAGTAAAGTTTTCCCTGATCCAGGTTGTCAATAAAGTAAAACTCATTTTGGATGTCTAGCTCAAACTTTATTATATTTTTGTGGATTTTTTAAATAATCTACAATTTCTGAAAGTTCAATCTTAACTTCTTCCATACCAGCAACATCACTAAACTTTGTTTGTATCATTTTTTTATCATTTAATTTTCATGCTTTGATATTAAAAGGGAATCATCATCATTTTGGAAGTGAAAATTTCATTAAAACAAGAAATAATACAAAAAACAAAAGTATTGGTCAGACTGATTCAAATATTTTTGAAAAAACTCCTTGCTGATTAACAATTACTTGAACTGGGATATTTCATGTTATACTAATTCACAAATCTTTTAATGAAGTCCCCAAAGGTTTTTGACTTTTAAATACATTAAAGTACTCCTCTACGAAATCTTTTTTTATAGACATCAAAGATATGCTATTTCAAGTTCATAAATATTGATATCATTTTAATAGATTTTCATCTTCCAATGATATTTTACTAAAAGTTCATGAATCGTAATTTTTCAAAAACTCATTTAATGAAACTTCCTTTGTTTTGCGAATAACTTGTATTTTATCTCAACTTATGCTAGTATTTTTGTATAATTGCAAAACTCAAGTCACAATAACAACGAAAACTATCAAAAACCAAAATGCCTTCTTCATAAAATATGTTAAATTACAGAATAAAAAAAATCGATTAATAATTTATAGTTTATATTTATAACAAATTAAACTCTAATTTCAATAAAAACAAAAATCTGATTTAAATAGATTAAATTTTCACTTAATTTTCACTAACAAATAGTTAAAAACAATTAGTTATTTTAACTTTGAAGCCTTTGGAACTTTGAAGCCTTTGAAACTTTTTCTCATGTCCGATTTAAAATCCACACTCAAAACCACACCCAAATATATATCAATATTAGCAAAAAATTGAATCAATACAATAAAAGATTTTTTGCAATATTTTCCTAGAACATACGAAGATAGAGCTAGCATTAGAAACCTCAAAGAATTAATTTTTAATGAAAAATGAATAACAGCAACCAAATGACAAATAATATCCAAAAAATTTTTTGCTAGATGATGAAAAAAAATATATGACATTCAATTTTTGGATGAAATTTGAAATAAATGATATATTTCTATTTTCAATTCCTGATTTTTGGCAAGCAAATTAATTGAGAATAAACGATATGTGATAGTTTGAAAGCCGATTTTAAAATTTTGAAAAATTATTTTTTCTCATCCTGATGTAATACCAACAGAAGCGCCTGAAGAAGAATCAGTAAACAGTGAACAGTGAATAGTAAATAGTAATGAGAAACTAATAACTCGTAACTCGTGACTCGTCACTGAAGTTCATAACGTCTGAAGAATATATCCAATATATCCAGAATTAAACTGAATTAGTCCGTGACGATTTGCAAAAAAAGTTTGGGAATTAATTGATAAAGTTGATGAATTTTTTGACGAATATTTACCACAAGAATTTTTGAAAGAATTTAATCTTATGGATGTCATAACAACCATAAAAGAAATACATTATCCTACTAATCTAGAAAATAACAAAAAAGCTTTTCAAAGAGTGTTTTTTGACAGACTTTTAAGAATTCAGCTTTTTTCT
>JBBABP010000052.1:6963-7385 GCA_041657585.1 Candidatus Absconditabacterales bacterium
TAAATATACTTATCAATCATCAAAAATCTGAAAAATATCTGAAATATGAGCACCTGATCGAGAAATAGTAAAAGAAATTATAACTCAAATTCAATTTCAATTAACAAACTCCCAAAAAAAAGTAACAAAACATTTGATAGAAAATATTCATGACGACAAACCAATGCTAAGATTGTTACAATGAGATGTTTGAAGTGGAAAAACTGTCGTAGCCGCAATTTCAGCTTATTATATTTTCAAAAAGTTTAGCTGACAATCAGTTTTCCTTGCACCATTAGAAGTTTTAGCAAATCAACATTACAAAACATTGTCAAAATTATTATTACCACTTTGATTGCGTACAGAATTATTAACTTGAGCAGTAACCAAATCACAAAAAGATAAAATAAAATCTGATCTGTTAAAATGAAAAATAAATGTTT
>JBBABP010000053.1:0-7017 GCA_041657585.1 Candidatus Absconditabacterales bacterium
CATTAAATTTTCTTTGATTGAACGATATTCAAATTTACCAAATAATGTATCAAATTGTTGCGTTTTTTTGCTAGAAATAGAAGTGATTGTAAATACTCATTCAGGTATTAAATGATAATGTGACAAAGCCATTTCCATAGATATGTATGAGGGATCATATATTTTGTTGGCTATATAATAAAGTATTTCTTCGTTAACAGAAATATCAGAAAAAATATACCAACCCTTGATTAATGGCTTTATATATCATTTTTCTATTCGATTACTAATATTTAGTTTTGGAAAATCTGCTTCGAATTTTCTAATTTCATCCAAAGAAATAATCAATCTGTTTTTAAATGTCTGATAGAATGTCTGGAATTTCATTTCTCAAAACTATATAAATATATATCTACGAGAAATAGAATAATGCTTTTTTTGTAAATTGCAAGAGATTTTTTTGGAGATAAAATAAGATTTGATATTATAACTTGAAAGTAATTTTTTAAACGTTATTATATATTCAGTTTTACTATTTTAACAAACAAAAAAAATGAAAAAAATTAGAGAAAATCTGGACTACATTGTTTTGGGGATAGTCGTAATTTTGTTTTGCTGAACATTTCTTTTTATTTGAAATCAATTCGTTCAATCAAATAAAGAAAATCAACAAACTTCACAATGAATCACAAATACTGTAAGCGTAGTAGGGGAGTGAAAATCTTATGTAATGCCAGATGAATTAGTTATCAATTTATCTGTTTCTGAAAAATGACAAACGACAAAGCAAGCTCAAGATTTGGCTAACGCGAAAATTTTGAAAATAAAAGAAATTTTAGCGACGTTTAATGTAGCAAAAGAAAACGTGCAAACAATCAGCGTAAATGTTTATCCTGAATATGATCGAAGTTCTACAAAAAGAAAACTACTGGATTATCTTTCTCAGCAAACACTGAAAATCGAAGTGTTGTGAGATAATTTTTCTCAAAAAGGGGCAGATATTATAGATAAAATTTCCGCTATTTGAAATGTAAATGTGGATAGTACTTATTTTGATCTAAAAGACAAAAATAAGGCGACGCAACAAGCTCGTCAAAAAGCATTTAATGATGCAAAACAAAAAGCTGAACAATTAGCTAGTTTGGGATGACTATCTTTGTGAAAACCGATTATGATTACCGATTCAAATATTCAATATATGCCTTCGCCAGTTTATAATTATGCAATGGAAAAATCTCTTGATTCTGTTAGCAGTAACGGTGTTGGTGGAACTGCCATGAATAGCAATGTTTTGTCTCCATGACAAACAGAAGTGACTGTAAATTTAAGTGTGATATATGAAATAAGATAAAGGCCACAAAGGTTTCAAAGGCCACAAAGGTTTAAAAGGCTACAAAGGCTACAAAGGCTACAAACCTGCCTGCGGTAGGCAGGGGTTTCAAAGACTATCGACTATCGACTATCGACTAAAGACTATTTTCTATTTCCATATCAACTAATTTATTAAACTCTCCTGCATACTCTAAGGGGAGTTTTTTTACAACAGAAGAAAAAAATCAATTTACTACCATTGAAATTGATTGTTGATTATCCAATCAACGTGAATTTAGATAAAATAACAAATTTTCATCTACCTTTCATGCGCTGGCTTCATGTGCCACAATTCAGCTTTCATTATCACAAGAAATTAAAGGCACAGTAGAAGAAAAAGATTTGTCATCAAAAATTAAAGCATCGCATTGTGTATGATTAACTGCGTTGTCGGCAGATTTATTTATTTTGACTATTCATCTATAAGTTGAGATTCATCAGTTTTTGCAAATTGATTTAGATATTATTTTGGAAGAAGTATTTTTTCAAACATGAATAACTTTGGATCACGTGTCTTGATTTTGTCATTGATTGGCTATCGCAACTCAGAGCATGTCAGTTTTGCTATTATCTCATTTCAAAATACTACAAGGATAAAGCATAGTTGTACAAGATCACATATTCCCATTTACTCGTTCCATATAAGAATTTTCTTCGAGCAAAGCTCTTTTTGTGTTCAGATTATAAGTGTTTTTTGATCGATTTTCTACTGAGGAATATTTCATTTCGGAATTTTTTCAAACAAAAATTTCAACCAGACCTGCGTGTAAGGAAGCTTTGTCATATTTTGGAGCTGAACATCATTCGATATAATTTCCTTTGGCATCGTCATCAACTACAATTAATGTATGTTCAAATTGTCAGCCAGCGTAAGTGTTCATACGAAAATATGCTTGTAATGGTTCGTCCAGCTTAACTCATTTTGGAATATAAATAAATGTTCATCAACTCCGAACGGCACCGTGCAATGCCGCAAATTTATGGTCCGTTGGTGGAACTAATTTCATAAAATGTTTTTTTACTATTTCTGGATATTTGATAACAGCAGTTGCCATGTCTTCAAAAATTATTCCCATATCGCGTCGTCTTTCTTTGATTTTGTGATAAACGTTGAGTGAATCGTACTGTCATCAGGCTCAGGCTAAATATTTTTGTTCAGCCTCAGGAATTCACAAACGAGTAAACTTTTCTTTGATTTCAAGTGGCACATCTTCCCGTGAATTTGCGTATCATTTACTATCTTGATGTGGCTTAGCATAATAAATAATCTGATCTAAATTCAATCACGATAAATCTGGTCATCGTTTTGGCATTGGAAGATTTCAGAAGATTTCTAAGGATTTCAGACGATTATTTAACATTCGCTGTGGTTCATTTTGTTGTGCAGAAATTTTTCTTACTGTGCTTGGAGTAAGTCATTGAAGATAAACTTCATATTTTATTTTATCTGAGGATTCTAAGGTTTGTTGAAGTCACAAAATTAAAATATTAAAAAATTAAAAAAAATATTTTAATTCAAAACATAAATATAAGTTGCTAATATTGTTGCAAAACAAACTCGAAGTAGATATGGAATTTGAGCATAACTTACTCGGCGAATTTTGTTCCACATCAAGAATATTATCCAAATTATTGTTCAAAGAATAATGATGCAGTCGATTAATGCCAAATCATATCTTTTGAGTCAGAATTGTAGATATGTGAAAATAAAATTAGCCAAAAGATTGATTCCAAAAGGGATTAAAATTGTTCGATGAAGATTTTTGTTTATCACTTGATATACAGTGTATCAAAAAGAAATCGCAATAATAATATACAAAATTGTTCGCACAATTCCAAATAAATAACCTGGAGGAAATCGAGATGGTTTGATGAAATTTTGGTAAATGATTTGTTGTGTGGTCATGAATATTTAAATTAAAAAATTAAAAAACTAAAAGATTAAAAGATTGGAAAAGTAATTAGTAATTGGAATATTAGTAATTGGAGTATTGGAATATTGGTAATTAATTACGAATTACAAATTACGAATTTCCAGTTCCCAGTTCCTAATTCCTATTAAACATTTTATCAAAATCTTTTTTGTCTACTTTTATGAAAGATGGTCTTCCATGTTGGCAGACGAACATTCAATCTATATTTTCAAATCAATCTTTAATTAGATTTATCATTTCATGAAACGATAATTTATCTCAAGCCTTAATCGAAACTTTACAAGCTTTGCTTGCAAAGATCTGGTCTAGAATATGTTGGAATCAAATATTTTCTAAATACAAAATATGATTAAATAATTTTTCTATATCAACTTGATGAACTGAAAAAATCTGAGGTACAGAATAAATTATTATTTTATTTTCTGCCAGCATAGAGCAATCAAATCATAATTTATTAATCTGATCTATTTTTTCATTTATATCTGCTATCGGTGGAATCTGTATAATTAGTGGTTGTAAAAGTATTTCAGGATTTAACGCTGTTGAATTGTTGTCTTTATTTGTGTAAGTTTTTTTAATTTTTTCAAATAATATTCTTTCTGCTAAGGCATGTTGATCTACATAATAAACTCAATCTTCTCACTGTAAAATAATATAAGAATCTTGAAGTTGTCATATTACTTTGTAATTTCATTTTGTTGCATTTTCTTGATTTTCTTCTTGTTAATTGAAATTTTCATTGTGTGTAGCAAAAATATTATTTAGTTCTGATTCTCAAAATAGATTTTCTTCGTTTTTTTGGTTTCAGATTTGTTGATTTTGATTATATCAATAATTTTGCGATCAAGTTTGGTTTGAGAAATGTTGACTGAAATTTATATTTCAGATTTTATTATTTCATAATGCTTTTTGAACTGAGTCGTGAATTATTTGGAAAATTTTTTGTGGATTGATAAATTTAACTTCGGATTTTCTAGGGTGGACATTGACATCTACGATTCATGCTTTTGCATCAATCAATAAAACGGCGAATGGATATTCTCAAGGAGTAATCTGTCTAAAATACGCATCCATTAATGCTTTTTTAATTATTTTATCCTGGACTGGTCTTGAGTTAACATAAATTTTTATATTTTCTCAAGATCAAAATAAAATCTGATTATTTCCGACCAATCAATTTAGCGTGATTCATTCATCTTGATATGAAACTTCTTTTAGATTTTTTGACCGATCTTTTTTGTAAATTTGCAATATTCTTTCCAAAATTCAATCTACTCTTGTCAAATCAAAAGCTATTTTGTCATTTTTTTTCAACACGAAATGTTTGTCGTAGTGATATAATGCTACATCAATAAAATAATTATAACAATAAAAAAATTCTGTTTGAGATGATTTTAGAAATTTTAATCTTGCTGGGACATTATAAAATAAATCTTGAATCTGAATTACTGTACCGTGATTAAATCAAACTGGAAGATGATTTATAATTATATTTTGTCAGGTTTTTGTAAGTTTACTTCAAATTTCACTATAAGAAGTTTTGGAAATTACTGTTGTTTTGCTAACCTCTGCAATACTTGCCAATGCCTCTCAACGAAATCAATAACTTTGTAAATTATAAAGATCTTGTTCTCAATTTATTTTTGATGTAGCATATCTTTCAAATAGCATATCCATATCTGAAAGCTCTATTCAAGTGCCATTATCTTCAACTCAGATTAAATTTTTTCATCAATCATTTATATTTATTATAATTTCATCTGCTCATGCGTCTAAACTATTTTCTACAAGTTCCTTAAGTACAGAAGATGGCCTTTCAACTATTTCTCATGCCTTTAGTCTATTGATAAGATATTCAGGGAGTTTGTGAATGGACATAAATAAAAGTTTCAAAGGCTAAAAAGGCTTCAAAGGTTACAAAGCAAAATTAATACTAAATTCACTTGAATTTTCAACCGAGAATAGCAAATAATAATATTTTAGTGTATGCAAAATTTATTTTGAAATATTAGTTTATGAGTTTATTAAAAAAATTATGGCATATATATCCTAATTATATAAAATATTGAATATTGATTGTAGATATTATTTTTATGTTTGTTGCAATTAAAGTTTATGTAAATTATATCTCTATAGAAAATGCAATCGATAGCACTGTACAAATTAGAGAAAATAAAGCAGATGAAATTGATTTTACAAATAATTTTTTGCTTACATATGAAGCATCGGATTATTCAAGATATTTTCTTTGACATGAAAATAATATGTTAAATAAATGAGAATATATAATCAGATTTGATTTTTTGGATGAAAAACCTGTTGTAAAAACCTGAACTTTAATTAATGAAACAGAAAATCCAGTAAATTCACCACAAAAAGCATGGCAATATTTTTTAAAACAACAGCTTAAGAAATAGGTGAAAGGGGAAAGGGGAAAGGCGAAAGTGGAAAGTTAATCAGAATGATGGAACGTTAGAACGTTAGGAAAAATTTGGAAAGTGAAAACATTAATTCAAGATTCTGTTTGTGATTTTTTATATCTTTATATAAAAATAAAATGAAAAAAATTATTTTATGATTTGTTATTTTATCTTTGAGTTTTGTGATTTTTGGATGTGGAAAAAATAATAATATAGTTGAGATTTGAAATAAAATTTTAATTTATTACACTGCTAATTTTTCAGATTGAAGTTTATTTGAAACTAATGAAAATTCTGTGCCATTGGAATTTGTAGTTGGATCTTGAGATTTTATAAAATGAGTAGAGGAGGCAGTAGTTGGAATGAAAGTTTGAGAAACAAAAACAATCAAAATTACTCCTGAAATTTGATATAAATCTGAATATGATAATCAAAAACTTCAAAGAATTCCAAAATTTATTTTTGATAAATTAAATATAGATTTTCAAACATGAAAATTAATTTCTTTGTGAAATTTGACTTGAGTAATAAAATGAATGGAAAAAGATCTTAGCTGATATGATAATATTTTATTTGACATTAATTCTAAACAAACGTGGGATGATTTAAACTATAAGGTAACTGTAGTTAAATTAAAAGATTAAAAGATTAAAAAATTAAAAGATTATAGAGCGTTAGAAAAAAATTAGGAATTAGAAATTAGTAATTAGTAATTAGGAATTTGGAATTAGAACGTTAGAACGTTAGGCTCATATATTTGAAGCCTTTGAAGCCTTTGTAGCTTTTTAGCCTTTGCAACTTTAATTTATGCAATTATTTAAAAGAGTTTTGTTGTCGCTATTTCCAAATGAAATAGTAATGCAAACAATCAACCCAGCCAGTATGTTTGTATCTTTTATTTCAACTAAAGAATTTTTTTCCGTAATAAATAGAAAAATAATAGAAAACTATAAATTAAATCTTTTTGATATAACTATTGATCCTTTCGAATTTAAAATTTGATTTGGCTGAAATCTTCCAATCAAACCCAAGGATATTGATATTTATTATTGATATTGTGCGACTGCAAATTTAAATTGATATAGATTTTACAATCCTGCAAATATAGCCAATGCTTTGAGTTTAGTAGCATCTATTTATGTCAAAGATGTTTTTGCGAAATTTAATTCAGATTATTATTTAAATTTTTTGTACACGATATATTTATTGAGTTTCGTTTTTATCTCTAGAATTAAAGTTTTTCCGTTCAAAGATAAAGAAAAAAACTATAATTGGTTTGTTGATGTTTTTTTTTCTTTTATGAATTTGTATTC
>JBBABP010000054.1:0-6861 GCA_041657585.1 Candidatus Absconditabacterales bacterium
ATTTAAGTAAGGAAACGCGCGTCTGTTAGTTTATCTCGCCTATTGGTTCCTCCAAGTATAGAAGATACGTCCTCTGCTCTGGACAATACCTGATGAGATAAATTAACAAATTCGCGTTTACGGCCGTTACGCCGCAAGGCGTTCCGGTTATAGATAGCGGATTGGCAAAGCCCCGTCAAGGGTCGAGCTATGTCCAAAAGATATAGTGGTTTTGTCCCTTATAAACCTTAAATACTCGATTCGAAGTTCAAAAGATTTAAAACCGAAATGAACGGTAAATCGGTTAAGCTTTTCTCCAGCCTTGGTGCAACACGCGCTAGGTTGGCAGAACTTATACTCTAAGGTCAGTCAGCCTTCGCCTTAAGCTTTAAGGGGTTGGTGGAGCGGGATTCCGACTGATTTACAGTAAAAAGTAAAGTTTTAAATTCATTAGAGCAGAGAATTGAACAACATCATTATTAATCTGTTCCGACTACTATTGTCCGGACGATTAAAATGATATTAATCATTAATTATGAAAAAATTACGCAAATTCTTGACTGTCAGCGTAATGGTATTATCCATCATTGCCATGAGCGGTTTAACAATCGCTCCTTCTGCCAATGCGGCTGCCTCAACTGGCGACCTCATCAAAATGGCTGGCAACACTTCTGTTTATTACCTTGGTGCTGACGGTAAGAGATACGTTTTCCCTAACTCCACTACCTATTTCTCTTGGTACACAGATTTCAGCGGAGTAGTTACTATTCCGGCTGCTGAATTACAGAGCTATCCTTTGGGTGGCAATGTAACCATGAGACCAGGTACTAAGTTAGTGAAAATCACGACTGACCCTAAAGTTTATGTCGTTGAACCTAATGGTGTCTTAAGAGGAATCCAGACTGAAGCTCAGGCTGCTTCTTTATTCGGCACTAGCTGGAACAAGAGAGTTGTCGATGTTCCTGATGCTTTCTTCACCAACTATACTACCGGTACTGCTTTAGCGACTGGCGCGACTCCGGCTGGTTCTATTGTAAAGAATGCTGGCTCCGCTAGCGTTTATTACTATGATGGTACCAACTATCGCACTATCGCTAATGAAACTGCCTTTAATGCTAACAGATTCCAGTGGGCTAACGTTATCACTATCAGCAATACTATTGCTGCTGGCGGTACTACCGTTTCTACTGCTGAATTCGTTAACGTTTCTCAGGGTGGTTCCACTGGTACTATTATTACCGGTTCTGGTTTGATGGTTAGCTTATCCGCTTCCACCCCGGCATCTGTTTCAGTACCTTTAAATGGTTCTCGCGTTCCGATGGCTAAAGTCAATTTGACTGCGGCTAATGATGGCGCGGTTACTGTTAACTCTATTACCGTCAAGAGAATCGGCTTATCAGTTTATAACCAGATTGATAAGATTTGGGCGGAAAAGGATGGCGAAATAGTCGCCCCTAAGAAGTCCATGAATTCCAATGACGAATCTATCTTAGTGTTCTCCCCGGCTTTAACTATTAACGCTGGACAGACTGCTTCCTTAGATTTAATTGTTGGTTTAAAGGATTATAACAGTCAGACTGGCAATATCGGTTTGAGCATTAATGCTGCCTCCGCTATTAGCGCGACAGCCGCTTCTGTTACCGGTTCTTTCCCAGTCAACGGTAATTTGATGTCTCCGACTTCTTATACCGTTGTCAATCTTGGTTTAACCGCGACTTCCACTGTCGGTTCTGTCAAGGTCGGTGATACTAATGTTGAATTAGGACATTTTGAAGTTACCTTTAACACTGCTTCTAGCACTGCTAAAGATACTACCATCAAGTCCTTAACTTTAAAGAACAATGGCGTTGAAGATTTGGCTACTGCCATGTCTAACATGTACATTGAATATTCCGGTAGCAAAGTTTCTACCAGCTATACCGTAGACGGTCGCTATGTGACCTTCTATTTCGGTACCGGATTAGATCTCTTAAAGGATGACTTTTCCAAGATTTTATATATCAAGGGCGATATCATTTCTAAGGAGAATACCTCTGACCCGGCTTTCAAGCTTATCTTAAACAAGAGCACCGATTTAGTCGCTTATGAAAAATCGACTGGTTTCGCTGTTAATGTTTTAGATGGTACTTCTGGAGGCACTGCTGCCGATGGTAAATTATTAGTTTCTGTTAACATCACTGCTGGTGTTTTATCAGTTTCTAAGAAATCTACCTCTCCTTCCGATACTTCTATCGTCAAGGGTTCTGATAACGTCATGTTATTAGCCAGCATCCGCGCCGATGAAGCTATTACTGTGGACGGTATGAGAGTACATTATGCTCCGTCCGTCAGCGCTTCTAGCACCGAATTCGAAAATGTTAGGGTTTATATCAATGACCTCCTTTTGGATTCTTTTGATCCGAGTGTAGCTACTGGCAGCTATGTGGATGTTGATAGTACCTTTACTTTGAAGCAGGGTGATAACGAAGTGAAGATTATGGCCAGAGCCAAGAGCAATGCCCTTGCTGGTTCCGATATCAAGTTCTCTTTGTTGGGCGATGATATCTTTACCAATGCCAAGCCGGAATATGTTGCTTCAGGAAATCAGGTTACTGAAACCCCTGGTGGCAGCGCTAACGGTGCTATCTTTACTGTTCAGGGCGCTTCCTTGATTACTGTCAGAAATGACGGGTATTCCGATACTAAGGGTGTCGTTCAAGGCGCGACCGATGTTTCTTTGGCTAAGTTCAATGTTAAGGCGAGCAATGATGACGTTAAAGTCACTTCTATCGCTTTCAGCAAGAACAGCACGGCTACTAACACCACTATTAATGTTAGCAGCATCTCCGACATGAAGTTATATGTTGACGGCGTTCAAGTCGGCAACACCACTGACTTTGGTTCTTCCGGTGTTACTTTCTCTTCTTTGAACTTTACTATTGCTAAAGATTCAACTAAATCAATCGAATTAAAAGGTTCCTTTGATTCTTCTGCCGAAGGTAATTTCGCGACAACCATGACGATTAATGCTCAGGATTCTCGCGGTACTTCCGTTGTTAACAGTAATACTGCCGATTCTGTCTATCTCAGCATGTTGACTACCGGTACTTTGACTGTTGCCCTTGCTGGCGATACTCCTAGCGAAGGCATCTTAGCTTCTAAGGCTGGTGTTGAACAGGAAGTTGCTCAGTTTAAGTTCACTGCTCAAGACGACAGTGCTAACTTGACTGAAATCAATGTCATTAATACTCCATTAGCCTCTTCTACTAATGACGTTGCTTCTACTTCCGATGGCGTAGTTGATGCTGATTCTAGAATCGCTTCCATTAAGTTATATGATGGAGCTACTTTGATTGATAGCTTC
The DNA here is from genome assembly GCA_041657585.1 of Candidatus Absconditabacterales bacterium. Classification (GTDB taxonomy): domain Bacteria; phylum Patescibacteriota; class Gracilibacteria; order Absconditabacterales; family Absconditicoccaceae; genus JBBABP01. The sequence continues at coordinate 3,323 of JBBABP010000054.1, forward strand.
GTCCCGGTTTACGGCGAAGGGAAATTCACTATCACCAACAACAAGATTGTCATTCCGGCTAATACCAGTAAGACTTTATCTGTTAAGGTGGTTCTGAACGATATTAGCAACGATGCGTCAGCGACGAATAAGGATATTCACCTTGGTATTACCACGGTGAAATCCAAGTCTTCCGCCGGCTCCGAATCTACTCAGGGTGTAGCGGCGTTAGCTAATAATTTCCGTATCCGTAAGACTGTCCCGACTATCGCCTTACAGGTTTTGCCGTCCACTTTGCTCACTACCGGTAATCAGGTAGTTTCCAAGTTCTCGGTTTCAGCCGATGCTAACGGCGATGTTACTCTTGGTAAAGTCGCTATAAACTATGCCACTTCTACTGGCGTTACTATTGCGACGATGTCTTCCAATGGCGTCAGAATTAATGGTTCTACCAAAAATTTTGAGTCTACTGTTAGCGTCGCTAGCAGCACTATCACCATTAATTTCGGAGACACTCCGGAAATAATCAGTGCTGGTACTACCAAGACCTTCGAAATCTTCACTAATGTCACTGCGGTCGGCACCGATTCTCAATCGCTTGTCACCTCTTTGAATGAAGAAGCCTCTTATGTTGTCTCTAGCAACGCTGACTCTAGCACCGCTGTTGATGGCGTAACTAACGGCACTTTCGTTTGGTCTGATGGTTCTCATGTCACCACTTATACTTATACTAATGGCCATAACGTATCCGGTCTCCCGACCTATACGCAGAGCATGACCAAGAACTAAGTTAGGTTAAGACATTTAAGTTTTCCTGATTTTCTTTGATATAATCAGTAAAAAAGAGCCCCCGCAAGGGGGCTCTTTTTAGTAGCTAAGGAATTATCATCCCCTCATGTTTCCATAAACTATCCGGATATCCATCTAAGTATCCGGACTTTTTTTAGCTCTGGTGGCGTTAGCCGCTAGGGCTAGTCGGTTAAAACGGTCAAAATTTCAAATCAAGAGGTTCTGCCGATTGAATCAAGAACATCACGGCCGTCATTAAGCCGCCGGAATGGTTGTTTCGGATATTGTACTCAGCAGGTTACCGGAAAAGATTTCCAGGTGCCGTCCCTAGTCCGGTAAGATATTTCAATCAAAATAAAATCACGTTCACATTTCTTGCAGAACAAAGGATCTCGACAATCCGATTTTTTCTTCCGTTCCCGCCAGGTCAGAATATGCGGCTCAAATAGCATATAGACTCGGCCATACAGATAAATCAGCCTCTGTGCCAGGATACGCAAAATCTTCTCCTTCAATACATTGGCATACATCCCATAGTATCTGATCATGTTGAAGCCCTTTTCCGGAACATGCCTGATCAGGCGGCCGATGAATTCGTCAATACCGAATTCAATCAGTGTATCCTCTTTAGTTAGTTTGTCCCGGTAGACGAAGTCCACCAGATCGTTGTCCGGTTCATAGGCGGTTATCTTCGCTTCCGACAGGCAAGGACGTTTGGCATAGCGGCCGATATAGGCGACAGAATGGCTAGCGTTGTCTAGCTGTTCGCCGATCCAGACATACCACTCTTTCCGCCACAGGATATTCTGGATGTCAAAGAAAACATCAGTTCCGAATTTCTTCCGCCAGAGGGCGGAGAGGTTGCCGCTCACTTTGAATCCGCCGGAGACGAATTCTTGCCGCAGCTTGCTCAGTAGAATAGTCTTGAACCTGGATTTGACGCTGGTTGCCGGGATGAAACTATATTCCTTGAATTGGCCGGTTTTCAAATCGACTCCGCCTAAAGAGTATAAGACATGGATATGGCAGTTGAAGTTGAGCTTAGACCCGAAAGTATGCAAGACAGTCAGGATTCCCGGCAATAAATCAACCGTCTCCGCCCAATCGGAGATCGCCTGACCGACTGATTGATGGAGATATGATAAGAGCCGGCGATTCTCTAGAAACAGCAGCCTGATTTCCCAAGGCACGGAGAACACCAAATGCTTATGGGGGATATTAAATAATCTGGTTTGAGCTTTTTCCGTCCACTCGTCATTTTTGACTTTGCCGCAGGCATTGCAGAATCGTGATTTGCAGGTATGAGGCACAAATCTTTTTTCTCGACAGCCTGGACAAACATAGGTGTTATATCCTAAAATATTCTTATCCCCGCAAGCCATGACTTTAGCTACGTTTTCTATCACCGCCGGCCTGATCATTCCTTTGTGCCGAGCATAAAAATCATCCCAATTATCCTTGAGAATCTCTTTGATTGTATACCTGGATGTCCGTATTGTTTCTAACATAACGGAAAGTATATTAGCGTATATTATCCAGTATACAATCAGAAAGGTTATTAAGGAACGCAAAAAAAGCCAACACGTAGTGTTGGCTTATTTTATGAGGAGGTTTTTATGTGGAGTAAAAACCAAGTGATTATATTAGCGTCTTTAGTATAAATAAGCGGTTTTTTCCGGAGAGGTCCTTAAGGAGTGAAGATTCAGTCTTCGGGAAATATTTGGCGGCTAAAACACCGATGCTTTTTGATTGTGCTGGATCAATCTCGCAAAATAGCGTCGCGGAATGATAGGGGATATCTTGAAGCTGCTCGAAAAGTTCCTGGTAATATTTTAAGCCGTCCGCGCCGCCGTCTAAAGCTAATAGTGGTTCGCGGCTGATGCTCGGCGACTTTTTTATTTGTTTTAAAGTCAGGTAGGGAAGATTGGCGGCGATTATCAAGTCGTTTTGGCTTAAATCGCGTTTGTTAAGCTTGAGGGGGGTAAGTAAATCGCCTTGATAGAATTTTATTTTAACAGCCGCCTTATGGCTGGCAGCATTTTGTTTGGCGACCCGCAAAGCTGGTTCGGAAATATCGACCGCGGAAAATTGCGCTCGGCGGTAAGTCTGGGGCACTAGGCGTTTTAGCTCTTTGGCGAGGGAAATAATAATAGCGCCGGAGCCGGTGCCGAGATCGATGACGATTGGCTTTGCCGGTGCCGTACCCTTTTTAGAGGGTATTATCTTAATTATTTCGTCTATAATTTGTTCTGTCTCCGGCCGCGGTGTTAGGACTGCCGGCCCGACTTGGAAATCGCGGCCGTAGAATTCCTTAGAACCGGTTAAGTAGGCAATCGGCCAGTTTTTCAGGCGTTTATCCTCTAGTAATTTAAATTTTTTGTATATTTGCGGAGTTATTTCAGTTTCGGGGTGAATTAATAAAAACTCTCGGCTTTTATGTAATAGGAAAGCCAAAAGAAATTCGGTCTCTGGGCGTGACAGAGAAGAGTTTCTTAAAATATCCGCTAGAGTCATAATATGTTTTTTTGAAGTAATCATCTAAAAATGGCGGCTTTTTTATTTTCCTTCCGTTTTTGACGCCTTCTTTAGCTCTTTGATTATTTCTTCAATTTCGCCGTCGATAATCCGCGGAATACTGTGCCACGACATATTGATGCGGTGGTCGGTGACGCGGTCCTGCGGGAAATTATAGGTTCTGACTTTGTCGCTGCGGTCGCCGGCGCCGACTTGAGTTTGGCGAGCGCTGGATTCGGCGGCGCGTTTTTCGTCTT
>JBBABP010000055.1:0-6854 GCA_041657585.1 Candidatus Absconditabacterales bacterium
TAATCTTGTTGAATGAGCAGTTATAGAAAATAAAAATTATGAGATTATTAATAATGATCAAGTCGAATTACTTAAAGATTCTACTAATAATTTTTATTCTTGACATACTCATCTTTGAAATTGAAAATCCCTATTTGAGATTGAATATCCATATCAGTGTAATCATGTGATAGAAAATTTTCTTTTTGACTGAAATAATGTATATCTAGTAATTGGTATGTCTATCTATAATTTGACGCAAATGTATTCTTTTACTTCATGAGAAACTATCTTTAAAACAGCAGAAAATTTGTACAAAATATGAGATAAACAATTTACGTATGATGGTTTATTGGATATTAAATTATTGTAATTACTATATATTTTTATTAATTATACTGGTGTTATTATGGTAAGTATCGAAGATATAAAATTGCCTCCACATAATATTGACGCAGAAAAATGAACTTTATGCGGTGTTTTTATGGACAATGAATTAATGTATTATTATGATGGATGTTGATTGTGACCTGAAGATTTTTATCAAAAAGAACATTTTTATATTTATAAAGCTATTAAAGATTTACGAGTTGCTCGTAAAACAATAGATGTGCTTACTGTTGCTAATGAACTTTGAAAATGAGATAATTTGGATATTGTTTGATGATCAGATTATTTATATGAACTTTCTGGTTTTTTATTAAGTACTAATTCATGTGCAGAATATGTGAAAATAGTAAAAGAAAAATCAATTTTGAGAAATATTCTTAAAACTTGTCAAAAAATTATTTGAGATGTTTTTCAACAAAAAGAAACACATGACGTAATGCAGGAAATAGAAAAGAAAATATTTGATCTTACTCAAAATAACTTAGCAGAAAAAGTTCATTCAATATGAGAAATATTGAACAAAAGAGTAGAGGAGTATATGGATATAGTCGATCATCCAGAAAAGGCACATCAAAAAAAAGTTTTTTCTGGTTACAAATTATTAGATGAACTTTTGGGATGATTTAAACCTGCCGAATTAATAATTTTAGCGGCTCGTCCAAGTATGGGTAAAACTGCTTTGGCTCTTAATATATTGAAAAATATAGCTATTGATCAACAAAAATCTGTTGCAATGTTTTCATTAGAAATGAGTTCAGATCAAATCGCTGATAGAATACTTTCTATGGTTTCTAAAATATCTATGAATAAAATTACAAAATGAAGATTAGATGCGGAGGATTTTTCTATAATGTGAGAATCTATGGAAACATTATCTGAAACTAAGGTTTTTATTGATGATAAATGATCAACAACAATACCTGAACTAAAATCTAAAATTAGAAGATTAAAAATTGAAAAATCAAATTTAGATTTAGTTATTATTGATTATTTACAATTGATGAGTTGAAGTAGTTCTGGTTATTTATGAAATAGAGTCCAAGAAATTTCAGAAATTTCAAGATGACTCAAGGAATTGGCTAGAGAATTAGAAATCCCAATTATTGCATTGTCTCAGCTTTCACGTTGAGTGGAACAGCGTCCAGACAAAAAACCATTACTTTCTGACTTGAGAGAGTCTGGGGCGATAGAACAAGATGCAGATGTTGTTTTGATGCTACACAGAGAGGATTATTATGACCCAGATACGGATAAAAAATGACTTACTGATATTTGTATTAGAAAAAATAGAAATTGACCTATTTGAGAAGTAGAAGTGTTTTTTGAAAAAGAAATTATGAAATTTACTGATCTTAAAGAAAGATCTGATTGAACGTACTAAAATAAGTAATTAGAATATTGGTAATTGGAATATTAGGAATTAATTACAAATTACAAAATATTTTTTTTAAATATTTTTTTATCATGATAAAATCTATTTTCAAAAATATTATTTTCTTATGATTACTTATTGTTGGATCTGTTTTTGCACAGGAACAGATTAATCCAATGAGTTTTCCTCTACTTACTTCTTTTGTAAGTGATTTTTCTAATGTTTTAACTCAACAAGAATTAATTCAATTAAATACGATTGCAAAAAATTATCAAGATAAAACTTCGAATCAAATTGTAACAGTCCTTTTCCCAAATAGATTATGAAATGAACTTATAGATATATGAGTTGATATTTTTGCAAAAAATGGCATTGGTCAAAAGGATAAAAATAATGGCTTATTGCTTATGATTTCGACAGAAGAAAAAAAAATCAGAATAGCTGTTTGATATTGATTGGAGTGAATTATTCCAGACATTACTGCTAGTAACATCATAGAAAACGATATCCGTTCATACGTAAATAGCTGAGATTTTTATCAAGCTATAAATAATTTTTATGCAAAAAGTATAGAAATAATTGATGCTTGATGAGATTCTAATTATCCAACAAATTTAAATACACAAAAAAAATCTGATTATTTTATTTTTATAATAATATGATTTCTTATTTGATCTTGAATATCAGCATTGTTAAAAAAATCAAAAAAATTAGAAATAAGTAAAAATTCAAAAATCAAAAAAATACAATCCTTTTCTAATTTAATAGGATTTTGAATTATAATTTTTTTATCTATAACTTGATTGATACTTGTTTTAAACACAATTCTTTTGCTTATTATTTCTATAATTGTTTGATTTTTTTTAAGTTTTGGTGGTCGTTCTTGATGAATTTGATTTCGATGATGAGGTTTAGGTGGCGGGGGAGGATGAGGTTTTGGATGATGATTTAGTGGCTGATGATGAGGTTTCGGATGATGATGAGGTTGAGATTAAAATAAGTTGAAATATAAGTCAGATTAATTAATCTTTAATTATTAAGTAGTTTTATAATTTAATATAAATTTAAAATGAAAAAAATTTGGTGGATTATTTTGGCCATAATTGTAGTTATAATATTATTGTTTGTTTGAAAGTACAATTCAATGGTAAATTTAGATGAATCAGTGAAAACTTCTCGATCTCAAGTTGAAAATGTTTATCAAAGAAGACTTGATTTAATACCAAACTTAGTTCAAACAGTAAAATGAATTGCTAATCAGGAACAAGCTGTTTTTATTTGAGTAACAGAGGCTAGAGCTTTAGCTACAAAAGTTAACATTAATATCAATGATGCTAAAGAATTCAGTCAGTTTCAAAAATCTCAATGAGAGTTGTCTTCAGCATTAACAAAATTAATGGCAGTTGCGGAAAATTATCCTGATATCAAATCAAATCAGAATTTTTTGGCTTTACAAACTCAATTGGAATGAACAGAAAATAGAATAGCAGTAGAAAGAAAAAATTTTAATGAGAAAGTAAAAGAATATAATATTTATCTTCGTGTATTTCCAAATAATATTTTGGCTTCAATCTTTTGATTTATAAAAGCTAATCTTTTTGAGGCTACTGAATGAGCAGATCAACCACCAGTTGTGAATTTCAATAATTAAAATATTAAAAGATTGAAATATTAAACCTTACCTACCGGCAGACAGGAATGAATAATTAATAATTAAAAGGCAGGTCATTTGACCTGTTTTTTTTAGATTACCACATAGGAATTTCAATAATTTCTATTCCGCTAAAGCGGGATAAAATATCCAGAAATGGTTATTTTAAATTGTTTTTTTGTGCAAAATGGCAATATAATATTTTATATTTTCATATCGCATGTGCTAACAAAAATATAGTGGATTATTAGTTATTACATTTGTTTTTGTATATAAATACATTATTTACAAGCTGTAAACAAAAATAAACAAAAATGAGTTAAGCTATTTGGGCGTGTAGTTCATTAAAAATGAATCTTTAGTATTTCTAAGGATTTGTCGCTAATTTAGTAGCTTACCCAAGCGAACGATTCGCATCAATTTTCTGAAGGCGGTTTTTTTGAATTAATTTATTGGGCATACAAAATTGGTAGTAAATATTACTAACTTTGTAAGCCTAATGGATAATAGGCAGCCGTCTTCAGTGACGGCTATCTGGTTATCTATCAGGTAGCTTTTTTTAAATCAACGAAAACTTATTAACGAAAACAGATGAGTTGAATTCAACTCATCTGTATATCATAAATTTCATTTATGGATTTACGCAGTAATAACTGTTTCTTCCTTAAATGTTTTTTTTACTTCTTCGAGTGCCTCATCGAAAGTTTGCACTTTCGATATTTTGACATCAGAATTGGCTGGAAAATTAAATTTAGTCCCTCCATTGTATTTTTGAACATTCTTAACAGCGACTTTAACAGTCACAATAAGAATGTTTTTTTTTGAAAAAGGTTTTTCGTAAAGGGTTTTTATCAATTCTTCCTTTTGATAAAAGATTCCCAATCTGCCTTTTTTTAATGAAGCACCATTTTTTATGGCTTCAGGTTCTTTTACATTTTCACTATCATTGAATGTAGCGAAAAATCCTTTAATAAATTCTTCCTGTTTCATACTTAAATAATTTAATTTTTTTTTAATTAATATTTATTTTAAATTGTGTTTTGACTTATAATTATATGTGCCAAAAAGTCAAATAGAAATCATATTTATTTTTATTGAAAATTTTATCGATCAAAAATGTATGTGAACAACAAATTTACAAGACGAATAAATTATAAAAAACAAATAGAGTAGTTGTGAAAAAATAGAGTAGTAATACCCTACAAAAATAGAAAAATCTGGCTTTAAAACAAGACTATTTTTAACTATCACTGGCACTTACTGTCACTCATGAGTAAAAATAAGGCTTAAAATTTTCTATAAAATGGGAATTTGATAGTATTTCTGTTTTTTTGTATGTTTTATATATTTTGAAATAGATCTAACTTGTAGAAATTTTATTTTATATTATGCTTATATATTGGTAATTATAAACAGTAATTTACTTAAATATTTTTTTTAAACGATGTGATTGAAAATACAAAGAACTTTGCACAAGGTAATTTAGTTTTGCAAATGTTATCTTTCTTCTAACTTTGTAAAACGGTTCTTGTGCAATAGTTCGTCATTGGTTAGTGGTCTTGCATAATATTGTAATATAAATATATTCCTTATTATGTTTAAACATAAACTCCTTATAATTAAGACACAATCTTGAGTCCGACAGATACAATTTGCTAGACTATTTATTGCTGAATTTAAAACATTAGAGGAAGCTAAAATATTTGCTAAGAATTATCCACATTGAGAAGAAATAGAAATTTGGGAAGATTGAGAATTAAAAGAGGAGTATAGAAAAAATCAAGAATAAAGTATTGATTGTTATCGACCGCTATTTTCATTGAAAAATAAACACATTTTCTTATAATAAAAAACAGGTAGCATCAACTACCTGCAATATTTTTTATTTTTTCAACAATTACATCTATGTTAGATTACAGACAAAAAACACAATTAGAGATTCCAACAATTAAATCCACAAGATGATGGTATCAAGTTATTCAGAATCCTAACACTAAACAGTATCATTTAAGAAGATTGGCAACCAACTGACAAATTCTATGGCGAACAGAAGAATATGTTAATCGTTCTGATATTGATACTATTCTTAATTATCCGTGATTTGATTGAAACAAAGATTTATTGATTACCGCTTAATATTTCAATTTTCATCAACATCAGGTTGTTTGCCTGTGTTAACTAGGTAATTTAGCATAAGTTTTTCAATTTCTTCTTGTCATTTTTTAGCTTCTTCTTCAGAAGAATAGATTTTTTCTATTGAAACTTTTAATACCTTGTCTTCTACGGAAGTAATTAGTTCTGGTGTTTTCATTTGAATTATTTTTTTAAATAAAACATTCTTAAACAGTAATCCTAAACATAGATTATTATTCAAGAACTTTGCACAAGGTATATTGTATAACATTGCAATAGCTGTTTTCGCAAACTAATGGATCCACTATTTTTAGTTACATTTATCTGCTATATCTTTGCAGATTTGATAAAATTCTTTTTTAGAAAGAGTATTTTTCATTTTGTTAGCAATAGTGCAACAGAGGACCACATTCCCCTTCTCATATCCTCTATTATTATCTAATCTATCACAGGATAATTGTCGTTTTGTTTTGTCAGATTCTTTTCATTCTTTGTAATAAATAAATCAATACTTCATATCATATCAAGTATAATAACATTTTCCGTCTTGCTTTTCTCGTGATTCCAATAAATCATCAACTGATATTTTAAAATCAATATTTCTCTTTTTTGCTCATTGAGATAGCTGTTTGATTATGATATTTAATGCTCATTGGATAGTTTCTCTATCCTTATCTCTTTTTTTGTAAGTTCTGTCTCTTTTACATTCTTTACACTCGTATAAATAACGATATTTTCAAACCCAATAATTATCCAATCGTTGAACGACAAAATCTTTAGGATGTTTTAATTTTTGGCATTTGATGCATTTATGTTGTTTTTCGCCAAAAACAATATCTTCCCATTTTTTCTTGGTAGCTTCAGCTTTTTGTTTTTGTATTTCTGGATTGTCTATGTACATAAATTTAAGGATGGAAATAAATATAGTACTTGCGGTACTCGCAAGACTCGCAGTTGCGTGATAGGTACAGTTGGCGTTTGAGTATAATTTTTTTATAAATCTAATTTTACAAATCAAATTCCTCCAGTAATTTATCATTCTCCCATACTTCTACTTTTTTTCAGTATTCATGAGTTTTAGCAAAACTTTTTGCTTCTTCTAAAGTAGAAAATGATCTAAGTATAATATTAACAAATTGCACTTGTCGTACTCATGATTTAGATTTGACTATTGTGATTGTTTTATGAATATTTTTTCAAGCATCGTTTATCATTTGTTGCACTTCTTCTCTTTCTTGTTGTGTAAATGCACTCATGCAAAATATTAATATGTAAATATATTGAAGATATGTATATTCATTTTGTGGTTTTATACAAGGACATAAACTT
>JBBABP010000056.1:0-6844 GCA_041657585.1 Candidatus Absconditabacterales bacterium
CTGCCTGCGGTAGGCAGGGGTTTCAAAGCCTCAAAGCAATAAAGCCAAAATAGCTTTCTATAGCTTTCTATAGCTTTCTATAGCTTTCAAGGCACTTGTTATAAAATTCCCAATTACCAATTACCAATTCCCATTTCCTTATTTTAACATAAAATATCCAGCCACAACAACAAAAATAACTGAAAGTCATATAAAAATCAGATTTTTTAATTTTTCATTTTTTATTGCTCATTTTAATTGACTTATTCTTTCTTCTAATTTCTGCTTTTCTACTATAGCTTCTTGTTTTTCTTTATTAAAATCTGGTAATGCTACCATATGTTGAATTTTTGTTTCCAGTTCTGTCACTCTTTGTTGTAAAACAAAAATAACTTTATTTTTTTCTTCAAGCATTTTATCCTTTTCTTTGAAAACAAGTATGAATTTATCTATTTTTTGATCAATAGCGTCATTTGATTGATTTGATTTAGTTGGCGTCGCAATTGTATTACTGTTACTAGCGTTATTAACTATTTCTGTACTAATTTCTTGATGTAACATAGAAAAATCATTTTGCAAAGAATCTAACTCCTCTTTCGCCAATAAAACTTTATTTGCTACTTTTTTGTAAGACAATTTTCAAGCTTTGATATATCTATCTATTGTTCTTGTAGAAATATTCAAAATTTTAGCTGCCTTCTCTCTTGTAAAACTATAAGTCTTGTTCATTTCGTAAAAAAAATTAAGTAATAAAATCAATTACATAGAATGTAATAACACTGTTTTGATATTTTTTTTTATTTATTTTAATTTAAGTCAAATTTTGTTGGATTATCCTCTTTCATTTCTTTAATAATAGATTGAGCATATATTGTTATCAAAAATCATTCTATCATTCATAAAATCAACATAATTGGATATATGCCTGTAAAGTCTTTTGATGAAAAAAAGAATGGTATACTAGCAGGCACTCACGAAGCAATATATTGGAAATACGGTATTCGCAAGCCTATAAAAAGGATAACGATAATCCAAAAATAAATAACTTTTCATTTTTTCATTTTTATATTATTTTTTTAATTAAAAAATATACGAATGTAATAACTAAAGATAAAATAAATGTTTGTAATAAAGTTCACAATTGCAAAGTAATACCAATATCCAAATAATTAACAGATCGTCAAAATATATAAAATATAACTAAATTCAATAACAAAGAGAACAATCAAAGCGTCAAAAATTTGATAGGCAAAGTTAATATTTTCAATATCTTCTTCAACACAGAATTAAATAACCAGAATATAAATCACAATATACCAAATACAACAAAAATGTCTTTATACTCAGATTTGACAATAAATCATAATTCTGGCACATATTTAACTACAAGATACAATATTACTGAATTTATAACTATATTTACAATAAATTGCTTTAATATTTTCATTATTTTTTTGTTTATACTAAATAGATAATAGAACCTCGCCCCACAACTGCGAGATAAAAATTATTTAAAAATAATATAACAAACTGTTTAATGTTTTCAAGACGTTTTTTTGTTGCTTGTTAACAAGTTTTCATCAATTTTGTCAAAATCTTGTCAATAAACTTCCATTTCTGTCTCAAATTATTTTTTCGTCTTGTAAAATCAAGGCATATTTATATTAATTTTTAATCAAGATTTATTTAATTAAATTTATTTGATGCATTCTGAGGATGAAAAAAGCTTAATTATACAAGAATATTCCAAAAACCCGATAAATAATTTTAGATTAAAAGAATTTACAGTTTCTCAGCATGAGGGCAATTTTATCTGTTGAGATGAAATTACGGTATATTTACTGATAGACAAAAAAAATATAATTAAAAATTATAGTTTTGATGGTAATTGTTCAAGTATCACAAAAGCGTCTGCTAGCTTTTTGGCTGAATTTATAATTTGAAAAAAAATTAGTGAAATTTTGAATTGGGATCATCAAACTTTGGAAAAAGAATGACTGGAAGTTTCCAAAAAAAGAAGAAGAGCAATGGTGATAGCTTTATTGGCAACAAGAAATGCCATTCATATATATCAAAAAGATTGAAAGAGAGATGAATTTGATGATTTGATAAACGATTAAGGCGATTAATAATCTTTTAGTTTTTTAATATTTTAGTTTTTTAATATTTTAGTTTTTTAATATTTTAATCTTTTAGTTTTTTAATATTTTAATTTATTTAATGCAATTATTTTTAACAAATTTTAAGTTAAATAATGACGAAATAATAATAGAAAACTTGGAAATGATAAATCAGATTAAAAAAGTTTTGAGATTATCAAAGTGAGATAATATATGTGTTCAAGATGTTAATGAGCCAAAAAATAGATATGAGATAAAAATAAAAGATATGGATAAATGTCGTTTGATTTGATATATTGGAAAAGTTAATAAACTTGAAAATAATGATAAAGAAAAAACAATGATTATTGCTATGCCAAACAAAAGAGATAAAATAGAAATAATAGTCCAAAAATTAACAGAAATATGAATAGACAATATTATATTTTGGCCATCTGAAAGATCTGTCGTGAAATCACGAAACATAGATAAATTCAGTAGACTGGAAAAAATTGCAAAAGAAGCCGTTGAACAATCTTGGTGAAATAAATTACCAAAGATATCTTTTTCTAAAAACATAATTGAGATTAAAAATTCTTATTTAATGGTTTTTGACAAAATTTCTGAAAATATTAAATTTAAAACAAATAATAACTTGTTAAATAAATCAAAAAAAATAATATGACTAATCTGACCAGAATGATGATTGACGGAAAAAGATTATAAATATCTGAATGACGATGTGTCAAAAATTATTAGCTTGTGAGAAAATATTCTTAGAATGGAAACCGCAAGTATTATTGCCTGATGGATAATAAAAAATGATCTTTATTAATGAATAAATTAAATGTTAAAAAATATGATAAAAAAATTAATGTGATATAATAATTTATATTGAGCTATCAAAAATGGTTTTTTTTACAAAACATATAAACAATTAAATTGAAAAATAGCAAATTTATTATATTGATATCCATCAAAAGATTTTTTTATAATATGAGTGACTTGAACTAATTGAAAAACAACCACAGTTAATCTGATTCATAAAATATTAAATGAAAACTTATGAAAAACAATTATGATTAGCACTGCTAATATGAAAATATGAGAAAAGGAATTTGAAAATAACAAAAAAATGACATCTTTGGACATATATGATTTAATGGCTCTTTTGGAAACCGCGAAAAATGAATGATGTAAAATAGCAGTTTTAGAAACATCTTCTCATTGATTGGAACAATCAAGATTTGAATGAATAGATTTTGATTTAGCAGTTTTGACAAACATTACTCACGATCATTTGGATTATCATTGAACAATGGAAAAATATGCTGATGCAAAAGAAAAACTTTTCAAATATGTATTACACAATCATAAACAAAATAAATATGCAGTTTTCCCTTGAGACGATAAAATTTGAAGAAAATGGTTTGAACAAATGTCATTTGACAACAAAATAAATTTTTGCATTGATAATTCTTGAATTTTAAAAGCAGAGAATATCAAAGAAAATTTTAATGGAACAGAATTTGAAATTATTTATATGTGAAAAAAATATGCAGTAAAGACTCCCCTTTTGTGAAAATTCAACGTCTATAATATTTTAGCTGCATTATCAGTCTGATTAGAAATTTGAATAGGTTTGGAAAAAATCATAACATCAATTGAATGATTCAAATGAATTTCTGGAAGAATGGAATATTTTGAAAACAAATGAATACATTATTTTGTCAACTTCGCTCACAGTCCAGACGCACTTGAAAATATATTAAGATACCTAAAAGACATAAAATGAAATTGAAGGCTGATTACAATTTTTGGCGCCCCATGAAATAGAGATAAATTTAAAAGACCAATAATGGGCGAAATTGTTGAACAATATGCAGATATTGCAATAGCCACAGATGATGACCCTGACAGTGAAAATAGATTGTCTATATTGAAACAATTAACAGAAAAAATAAATAAGAAAACCCTATGAAAAGATTTCTTCATCCTACCAGAAAGAAGTTTCGCTATCAAATTCGCATTAAAAATTGCAAAGCCTGGCGACATATTAGTTTTTACATGAAAATGACACGAAACTGTCCAACTTACAAATTATTGAAAAAGAATACGAAACGACAAAACAGAAATATTAAATAATTTAAAATCTGATTAATTTCAATTCTTTTGATTTTTCATCTCTTGATAAAGAGAAGTTATCGTTGTTTTTTCAAAAGTTCAAGTCGCAAAAAACTTGGAACAAATACAAATTGTTGTTGATATCCAAAAGTTTGATGTCGTTTTTTTCTAGTTCAGATAAATCCAAAAAATCAGAAAAAATCACTATCACACGTTTTTTCTTATCTAATTTGGATATTGTAAGAAATTTGGAAATCTGACTGGTATAATTTTTTTTACAATCTTTGCTAAGTTTAGTTATTTTTGGCAAAAAATTATAAGCCAATGGAAAATTCTTCCCTATCGTCAAAGAATTAATGTTTTTGCTGTCAGAATATAACAACTTTAAATAAATTTGATTTTTTGATGAATAGTTAATTATTTCATTCATTACTTCAATGACCTTTTCATAATTTTTCTGATCGAATCATCATTGTCGATTATAATTAATATCAAGAAATATATCCATATTCAAATTTCTATCGTTTGATAATAGATCAACATAAAAATCTTGATATTTCGCACTTATTTTCCAATTTATTTGTTTTACCTGATCTCAAGGCGAATATTTTCTAAAATCACTGATTTCCAACCCTGTTCATTTAAATATACTCTGAAAATTAGAAAAATATTTTCATTTAATCAGCTTTTTAAATTTTTTAAGAACAAAATGATACATAAATTTTGATTTTTATTTAAAAATCAATTTCAATAGAAATTGGACAATGATCAGATCAATAAATTTCAACCTGATGACGAATGCCATTTACTTTGGAAATCAATCAGGAATCAACAAAAAAATAATCCAATCTCCGTCAAACATTTTTTTGCCTAGCTCAAGCCCTATAAGACCACCAAGTGTATTGATCTTTTTTGTCAGGATAAAAATATCTAAACACGTCTAAATAATTATTTTTGATTAACCTGTCAATTTCAGTTCTTTCTATTGGTAAAAATCAGATTGAATGTTCATTTTCTTTTGGCCTGGCTATATCTATTTCCTTATGACAAATATTAAAATCTCAACATATAATTATATTTTCGTGATGATCTCTAAGATAGTTGATATAATCAATAAACTTTTTGTAAAAAGTTAATTTATAATCTAACATCGGAGTTCAGTCAGCTTTTGTTCATCAATTTGGAAAATAAATATTCAACAATGTAAAATCTTGAAACTTCGTCTCCACTACCCTGCCATCTTCATGAAAATGCTCAATATCTTCAAACTTAGATTTCACAGAAATCGGTTTTAAATTATTTTTATAAAATGTTGCTGTTCAGGCATATCAAGGTTTTTGTCCAGAATGCCAGACATAAGAATAATCTCTCATCATATATTTAAAATCTGACGGCATCTGAGACTGGAATGCTTTTGTTTCTTGCAAACACAAAATGTCAGGATTGTCTTTTTTGATCCACTCATAAAATCCTTTTCCTAAAATAGCACGAAATCAATTTATATTCCATGATGTAATTTTCATGGTGATGATAATGTGGTAAAAATTTTTAATCTGACATAGCAATAATTTTATGCATAATTCCATTAAGTAACTTGGGAGATCAGTCATCTGAATATCTTTTTGATAACTCTATCATCTCATTTAACAAAATTTCTTTTTGAGTTTCCAAAACTTTCCATTCCGTATATCCAAGCAAAAATATACTTTGATCTATCGTATCCATTTGATCATATTTAAAATTTTGAGCATATAAATCAACATTTTTAATCAGATCTTTTTCATGTTTTTTGAAGTTTAACAAAATTTTGATAGCGTAATCAAAATCTACATCATCATCATTCCATTCATTAAAAAATATATCTGAAAATTCTTTTATGTTTTCTTCTTTTTCTTTTTGGTTTATGTGCAATTTAATGCTTTGGACAAGACTTTCTTTTTCTTGCAAAAATTTATCTTTTTGGGACAAAAAAACATTATCAATAAATAAAATATCTGTAAAAACACTTTCTTGATTTAAAATATTACAAAAAAAACAATGCTGATATATATAAGAAAGCATTATTTTCCTGGCATTAATTCTTTTTCCTATATTCATAATTTTTAAGAAAAGCAATGAAAGAAAATGAAAGCTTTAAAAGCCATAGAAAGCAATAAAGGCGGGGAAAGTCAAAAAAAACTACCAGCATTTTTATTTGGTATGTTTTAATTTTTTAATCTTTTAATTCTTGCCCGCCTCTTTCTTTGGCGGGTTTTAATTACTCGCCCTTGGCGAGTATTACGCATCGACGATTTTTTCTTTGCTTTTTGATTTGATAGTCAAAATTTGTTTTCATCAATAATATCAGCACACAGGACAAACCTTGAATGCTAATTTATTAGCTCAACAATTTTTACATTTAACTATTTTGTAAGTAGAAGATAATCTTTTTAGATTTATTGTTTCTCGCGTGGAATGTCTCTTGCGTCATTTTGATTGAGAGATTTTTTTCTTTGGACCTATAGTCATGTCATAATAATAAATAATAAATAGATTAGTAATTTGAATATTTGTAATTTGAATGAATATTGGAAAACAAAAGTTTTTAACCTACACGTTAAACCTTTGTAGCCTTTGAGGCCTCTGAAACCTTTGAAGCTTTT
>JBBABP010000057.1:0-6821 GCA_041657585.1 Candidatus Absconditabacterales bacterium
ATTCTTCTGTTGTAAATTTTGTTATTGGAATAAGTTTTTCCTCTTTTATCGAAGTTTCTCAAACTGCCCAATGAGATTTATAATCTCACAAAATATCGCTCAGATTTCATTTTTTAAAATTTTCAGCCAAAGTTCATGCCATCACATATCAATTATATTGATTTAATAGTGGTAAATTTTCAGGAGCTGGTAAAATTTTGTATTGCATCCAAGAAATCATAGGGGCACGATTATATGATATATCTGGAAAATGAAAAATTGAAGCTAGTTCATTAACTCAAAAAATATTTTTCTTAAAGAAAAAATGAGTAAGTTTAAAAAATATTGCAAGTTTCCAAAATGGTTTATAAAAAAATCAGAACAAATCATGTTGATTATTTAAATCAAGCAATTCATTACCATATTCATCTCAATATATATTAAAAGCACTAACCATCATATCTATGTTAGAATCTAATTTAGATTTATCATCAGAAGAAGTTGCAAGTATTAATCACGACTCAAAAAAAGGTAATGCCGCTTCTTCTCACATAGAATTCAAATAATCTTCTTTTGCTTTTACCATACGAACAAAATCTTTTCATCATTCTTGATATTTTTCGTTGCTATGCTCTGGTCATTGATTTGATGGTCAACTTAACAAAAAGTTTATAAGTTTAAATGGATTTAATGAATTCAAAATATTTTTGAAAACATTATTTCAATCAACATATTTCTTATCATTTCTATAAAGTCACTCCGCCCATTTTTGAGCTTTTTTGTTAAAAGAGTTTCACAATGGTTTAATTGGCATTATAATAGTGGCGGTATCATATTTTGATATTTTACACATAGAATCAATCAAATTATTCATTGGATCATCAGGTTGTTGTTTGAAAATTTTAATATTATAAATCTGATTTTTTTTTGGTACCAATGGCATTATGTCAAAATATTTTTTTGAAAACATTCTTGGTTGAGCTATTTTTTCTATTGAACAATCAGAATATTGTGCAGATATTGAAGATTCTACAATGCTTTGATATTCTGGATATACTCAAACTACAAAATATATTAATCAATTTTCATAATGAAGCATCAAAGTAGTTTTTGGCTTTTTGAATAGGTATAACATAAAAGAATCCCATGTACTAAGTTCTCACAATTTGTGTATATTATGAAAAACTTGAGACATACGTCAAATTTTTTCTTTCATATCTTTTGCTATTTCTTTGCCTTGTTCACGATCCATTTTTGAATCATTTCTTGGTAACATTACTTTCAAATAAATAATTCTATTGGCATTAATAAAATCATAAATAAATATCAACGCTCTTTTGATAAGCACAAGTAATAAATAAATTGAAAAAATAGCCAATAAAGAATAAATTCAATACCAAATATACTGATTAAAATTATTTATTCACAAAAATGGGGTTTGTGAAGATTGATGTGTATTTGTTTTGGAAATACTAACTGGGACAACATTTTGTTTTTGATATAAATCATATTCTTTTTTATTTAACAAAAAATTTTTAATCTGAATAGCTCATCACATAGATTGAAAACATTGTAATTTATCTTTTCACCAAGCATCATTTGTCAATCTCGAAATATTAGAAATCAAAGCAGATTCTTGGTTGTATGTATTTTGTAATAATTGTTCACAGTTTTTTAATTCCATAAATAAAATAAAGGAATAAAGGAGGAATTAGGAATTAGGAATTTGCAATTTGCAATCTTTTAATGCTTGCCCGCCTCTATTTTTGGAGGGTTTTAGTTTTTTAATGTTTTAATATTATATAAATTATATCCATCTTCATTCATTTTGTCAAAAAAACATAAACAAAACTACGCTAAATATTGCGATTTAGACAAAAACGCTATTTTAATAGACAATTTAATAATTATCAAAAAACAAAGCATTGACTTAATTAATATTTAATAAATAACAAAAAATATTTTTTAAAGCCAAAAACTCATCTTGATTTTTCACAAGTCTATAATTATATTAAGCACAATAAATCCAAATAAATTTCAGAATTTAAATTTATTATAATAAAACAAAAAATGCCAAAACTTATTAACAAAAAATTAATCAGACCAATTGTTTTTATATTCCTAACAATTATATTATATTTTATTGTTTTTTATAAATTATTATTTCAAACATTTTTATTACAATCATTAATATATATTCTATTGTTTTTTATATTTTTTCATTTTGCCTATTTAGAACTATATAAATTCAAACAAAAATACTTAATTATTATATTAATAATTCTGTCTATAATTGAAATGTTTTTTGTTTGAGCAACAAATATATACATCATATTGTCCATTTTAATATTAAATAGTTGAATTTTTTTATTAGCAAATAATTTAAAATCTGAAAGCGATAACAAAATAAAATTTAATTCAATCTGATATTTTTCCGTTTGATGATATGTTTTTACAGTTTTTGTAACTATCGGTTATAGTTTAAATTTATTTTGAACATACAATCAATTTCCATTTACTTGTCAGAATTTATCTCAATATTCAAATCAAGTAATAGATTTTGTAACAAAACCATTTAAATTATGACTTCAAGAAGCAAATAACCGGAAACAATCTACAACAATATTTTTTGAATCAAACATAAAAGATCTTATAAAAATTTGAAATAATATAAAAATAGATGATAATAATTCTAAATACAAAATATTCTTGAAAACATTAAATAATTATAAAAAAACAATGATAGATGCAACATTAAAAGAAAATAACGATATAAATATAGGTATGTGCGATTATATTTTACAAAAAGTAAAACAAGAATATAACAAAACCTGATTTAGAATATCTATAATTTTACTTTTATTTTTGTTGCTTTATTGATTTGTCAGAATAGTTTTTTGGGCAACAAGTATTATTTCTTTCTTTTTGTTTAAAATATTATATCGATGCAAAGTTTATAAAATCAAAACCGAGAAAAAAGACATAGAAAAAATCATGTAACAATATTTTACTATATAATTTGTCTCCCTTTTGTAATGGAGAAAAAAATAATTACAGAAATTAAGAAAACAATGTCAAAATTTGACAAATCGCAAATAACATATATAATTAGATATTTATACCAAAACAAATAAATGAACAAAAAAATATTTTCAAAAATAATTATAAATCTGCTTATTATATCTATTTTTTGTGTCGCTAATTTTTTAACAAATAATAATGCTTGAGCGGATTATCAAAAATTTTTAGAACAATTAAATGGAATAAATATTTCAGCTTGAATTTTGGAAAAACAAAAATCAATTTCTCGTTATGATGTTGCAAAATTATTAAATGCAGTAGAATGTAATGATTGTATAGTTCCAAATAAAGAAACAACAATTAAATATTCAAACGATTTTCGAAATAATTTTATCAAATTACCATGAAAAAACTTTAATGATATAAGTTATAAATGATGAATTTTTAATGAACAATCATATTATTATTGTGTAGCATCAGTTGCAAACAACAGTTATATGAGATGATACCCAAAAGAAACAAGTCCGATTTGTGCAGGATTATTTTGCTGAGACAAAAATATAACCAAATCAGAATTTATAGAAGTAATTATAAATATAATTTCCAAATATACTTACAAAGAAATTTATGTTAATCGAAATCAAATAAAAAATTGGATGGATTGAATAAAGTCCAATAGCCAAGAAGCAAAAAATTTAAATGATTATGACAAACAAGTTATAAATCAAAACACAAAAAATTGTAAACAAAAAACTTGTAATTTCACAAATCCTGACGAAATCAAAACATATTTAAAATATTGTATGTTCAATCTAAGCGATTGTAATATGTCTGCTATATGAAAAATTAAACAATGATTTTGGCCAGTTGCTGAATTAAATTTTTTGTATATTCAAAATATTATAGATATTCAAAAATCAGATTGGACGGATATTTATTCTTTAGTAAATTGAAAAATATTTTTAGAAACATTATGAAAATTAAATCAAAAAATAAATTGTAGTTTCAATAATGATTATGATTGCGATTGAATAGAGAATATAAAAGATAATTGCCCCAATGATTATAATCCAAATCAAAATGACACAAACAAAAACTGAATTTGAGATGTATGTTGAGATGATATTGATGGAGATTGAATAAAAAATCCAATATGAATAGTAGATGATGAATGAAGAATTAATATAAAATTGCGAACAACAAAGACAGATAATTGTTTATTTATAAAAAATCTAGATCAAACAGATATAAACAAAAATTGAATTTGAGATATTTGTGAAAATGAAAATAATATGTTATGACTTTATATAAATGTTGAAAAAATAAATTGAAGTGCTCCTATAACAGTTAATTTCGATGCAATCACAAAATGAACAACAAAAGAAATTAATTGGGATTTTGGAGATTGAGAATATTGAATATGACAAAAAACAAGTCATACATATATTGATCCATGATTTTATATAGTAAAAGCAAATGCAAAATGAACAAACAATGATGCAAATGCACAAATAACATTAATAGTTGGTTGAAATATAGACGAACAAAAAGCCATACAAATAAAAACAGATAAAATATGATGAAACATTCCTTTAGAAATATCATTATCCGCATCAACAATATGAAAAGTAGATGAACTAATACGAAATATTTGAGATACAAAAATAACAACAAAACCAAATCAATCTTTCAAAAAAATATTTAATGAAAATTGAAAATATATAGCAACTGTCAAGTCAATGCAAAATTGAGAAATTGTAGCAGTGAGCCAGTTTTTAATTTGAATATGACCAAATAATGAATGAGCAATACTAAAAACAAATATGTTAAATCCTGACTTAAACCAAACCATCAACTTCAAAACACAAATATATTGAATAAAAAATAACGAAATATCAAGCATAAAGCGAGATTTCTGAGATTGAGAAAAGACAGAAAATAATAATTTAGAAATCAATCACATTTACAAAAAAGCATGAAAAAAGGTTTTAATTCAGACTATTAATTTAATTAATTGAAGTAATATAACTAATTTGTTAACATTATATATCGTAGACAAAAGATTATTAAATTCATATACAACGCTTTTGATACCATGAAACATATATTGAAATATTTGAGAAAAAATAAATTTCACAGTTACAACAATTTGAGATATAATTAAAAATCCGAAAACTGACATACTACAATATGAAGAATCAATAACTGCAAAAAAAGATTGAAATATAAAATTTCCATTTCAATCTTCACATACCTACACCAAAAATTGAATTTACTACCCACAAAACACACTATATACAGACAATCAATGTACTTATTTCAATTCTCAAGCGACGATAATAATAAATGGAACGGATTTATGTTTAGATGCAAAATTAAATTGAAGTTTAAATAACAAATTTAAATGTGATATTGATAAAGATTGAATCGCAGATATATGCGATGACGATATAGATTGAGATTGAGTAAAAAATTTAATATGATTAATTGATCACGAAAATAAAGACTGCTCCATACAAACAAATAATTCTGATTTTAATAAAAATAATTTGGATTTAAATTTATTAAAAAAACATTTTCAATGAATCTGTTCTTTGGATAACGCACCTTTTGATTGAAACAAAGAACAAACAGACTTAGATTCAAATTGAATTTGAGATATAAACAACAATATATTAAACGAAAACACTGATGAAATTATTTTAAACAAAGATTCTGATGGAGATTGAATATCTGATATACAAGATGAATGTAAAAATAATAAAGAAACATATAACTGAATATCTGATGAGGATTGATGCCCAGAAATCTGATTAGATCTTTTGTGTAATAATAAATATATTTGTTGAAATAATATAATCCAACCATGAGAAACTTGCGACTCATGTCCTGAAGATGTTTGACCTTGCTGAAATAATAATTGAAATAACTCTCAAAATAATAGTTGAATTGAAAATGAAAATTGAAATCAGATAAAAAATATATGTTGAAACTGATTAATTGAAAATTGAGAATTATGCGATGACTGAAACTTAAATAATCGAGATTGATGCAATAATTTTTGTTCTTATATTCCTCAATGTCCAATAAATACAAAACTTTGTTCAGATAATCTTTGTCATCAAATTTGTTGAAAAGATGATTGATTTTGAAGTTGAACAAACTGAAATTGATCTAAAGATTTAAACTGTAATAATAATTGAATTTGCTCTGATAATGAATCTTGTTCTTGCTCAGACTGTTTGGGGCAACAAAATCACTGTCAAGATTGATTATTTTGTAGTAAAAATTCAGATTGATTTTGAGTTTGTCTACCTACTTGCTGAAATGGTAAAATCGATGATAATGAAAATTGTTTAACTTGTGCAACTGATGTTTGACTTTGTTCATCTGTTTGTGGAAATAGCAAAAAAGAAGAGTGAGAAAATTGTCAAAACTGTTCTGCAGATTTTTGAACTTGCAAAAACAATCAAAAATGTTGAGATTGAAACAAAGATTACAATGAAGATTGTCTATCTTGTCATGAAGATTTTTGACTATGTTCAATTAATTGAAAATGTTGAGATTGAGAAATTAATGAATGAGAAAATTGTCAAACATGTGCTCAAGATGTGAAAAAATGCACTTCTTTTTGTGGTAATTGAATTTTAAATGATTGAGAATTATGCGATGACTGAAACTTAAATAATCGAGATTGATGTAATAATTCTTGTTCTTATATTCCTCAATGTCCAATAAATACAAAACTTTGTTCAGATAATCTTTGTCATCAAATTTGTTGAAAAGATGATTGATTTTGAAGTTGAACAAACTGAAATTGA
>JBBABP010000058.1:0-6705 GCA_041657585.1 Candidatus Absconditabacterales bacterium
TTGCTATCAATATCGCTTGATGAGAAATAATGTTGAATAAAAATGTTGATGCTTTTGTGCGTGTGTTTTTGAATTTTTTGTATAGCATATTCCCTTTGAAATACTGACAAAATCTTGTAAATTATTCTGAATTTAAATCATATTTTTCTGGTAAAAAAATAGATCAGACTATTAGATTTTTGAATTTTGATAATTTAACTTGAAGTGTGAATGCTGACGCAATTTGGGTTCAGATTAAAAAATGATTTTGAGAAACAAAGATAAGAAAGTGGATTAAAGATTAAGTAATTTGTAATTAAGTAATTAGTAATTTGTAATTAGTTAATGGATTTTTTAATTACCAATATACCAATATTCTAATTACCATTTTTAATTTATTAAAAATTAACAATGATTGTGTCGTTTAATAATGATTGAAGAAAATTAAAACAGATGATAATTCAGCTTTTGAAATCTGGTTTAGTTAAAGAAATTAAAAGAATAAACTATGTCAAATCTTACAAGATAGTTGAATCTAAAGTGATTAGCAACCAAGAAAAAATTATTTGGATAGATTTAAAATTGGAGAATAAAGATAAAGTTTTGAAAGTTATTGAAAAGTTTGGAGGTAAAGTGGTTGGGGAATGAGAGCTGATGAGATAAAGAATGATGGCTGATGAGATAAAGAAAAAATTCGATAATATTTCTGTGATAGGACTTACTTAATTTCAAAATAAAATAGCCCCTCTATTTTAGAGGGCCTGCCTGCCGGTAGGCAGGGTTGGGGAGTAAATTTAAAAAAAGCAGACTGGACTAAAAATCCAATCTGCTATATTTTTATTTTATTTTTTTTTCTTTTCTTCTTCCGCAGTTATAATCTTATAATAAAAAGAAAAAAACATAATTAAAATAGAAATGATTATTAATGGCATCCACTGGCCAGTACAAAGACCAATGCCAATAAACCAGCCAATCCCATATGGAATAAATAAAAAAAATATAGATTTCTCAAAATATAATTTTTTAAGTGCAATTTCGGATATAATACAAAATGCGCTATCTTTTGGTTTATACTTTCCATAATCATAACAATACCAAGTATGATTACCTTCAACAACTGCTACAACTGCAAAAATTAACAAAGATACAAACCAACCAAAAACAGAATAACCACATATCATAAATCCTTTAATTATAGCAGAAGCATCGAATAATACAAAAATAACAGCAAAAACAACGCCAAATAGAGAAAAGATAATGCAATATATAACTAAAAAGATAGACAAATTTATAATACCTATACCAAAGGAATTAATGTTTTTTTTAATAACATTTTCTTTAATCTCTTTTTTAGTTTTTTCCCATTGATTTATGCATATAAATGCGCCAATAGACGCCAATATCCAAAATAAAAACGTTTCATAAGCAAGGAGCGATTCTCCAGTTTTTGTTTCCGTTGTTTCAATAACTTCATTTCCATTTCTTTGTAAAAATGTTTTTGTTGTGTTTTTCTTTTTCTTTGTGCCGTAAAAATTGTAAGTTAATGAAGTTTTTTCATTAAATTCAAAATTGCCATTTTGCCAGGCTTTAATGATTTTTGCTTCTCCATATTTTTTTATTAATATTGGATCGGTCTTTCCAACTGATGGCTCAGCTTTTAAAATTACAATATCTCTATTTTCTTTTACTTTAAACTCATCATTCTGAGCTGAAATATTGGCAAAACAGAATAAGCCAATTACGATAATTAAAAAATTTTTCATATAATTTATATTTATTTTTTTATTTTAATATATTATTAATTATTTACAATAAAAAGTCAAGTTGGATTTATAAAAAAAAGACATACCAGCGGTATGTCTCTACGAAGATATTCTTTTTCGACTCTATTTGAAGATCAGATTGTTTGGTAGATTTTTTGTTAATTCGTCTCGAGAAGTCGCAATTGCATCTTTGCTGTCTTTGCTTGATCAATATCATTTGTTAGATATGAAATTTAACCAATTGTTTATAATGCTTAGGTTGTTTGTGTATTTTGGTGGGATTGTATAATTGTCGTTTAATGTAGTTAATAGATCTGAAATAGATTTTTTGAGTCAGATTAAATTATTTTCATTGGAATATTCAATACCAAAAGCTGAGTACAAAATTTTGATTCTTTTTTCTATTTTTGATAAAGATAATTTTGATCATCATTCATCTCATCAAATAAAGTTTATATAGATGTCTTTGATGTCTGATAATATAAATGGTCAGTATCAAATATTGTCGTGTAATTTTGTGTTTTGTTCTGGAGATGGAACGTTGTTTTTGTCTTCAATTGCCGACTCGATATTTTTGGAAATATTTTCATCTACGTTTTTGTCTTCAATTGAAAGTAATGAAACAAGAGAAAAATCTTTGTTATCTTTTTCATCTCAATCTGACGCTCAAGAAATTGATGCTTGTTTTTCGTCTATTTTTGCAATTAAATTTGAATCTGCATCTAATTTGAATGTTTGACTAATATTTTTGTTTTGAACTGCTTTTGCAAATTTTTCTCGGTTGTCGAACAAGCTAATATCGTTTTTTTGTATTGCCAAAACTTGTTTATTTTCTAATGATGTTTGTGTGGTTTTGTTGTTTTTGTCTGTCTTGCTAATCAAAAGATTTTCTCAATTGTTTTGAACTATTTGGTTTTCTCATTTTTTGATTAGTTGAAAATTGATGGATTTTGATTTTTTTCATTGTTTAAGAACAATGCCATCAGTTTTGACTTCTATATTTTGGGAATTTGTGGTTTGCAATGATTGCATTTGCAAAAAATCTCATTTTATCAGATTTAGTTTGTATTGATCGTTTCAAGTTTTTTGTAATATAAACTCAGCTGGTCATGTAATTTTGGCTTTTGTTCAAGTATTGATGTGGAAAATCATTTCTGCTCAGTTTTTTAAAATTACAGTATCTCAGTTTGATATTCCGTTTGTTTGTATAGATTCTCAATTGTGTTGAATATAAAAACTTCAATTAAAATCTATAACTTTCGCAATATAATCGGCTTGAGCTAAATTTTGTTTACTTTGTTTGATTGTGAATCATTGATAGTCAAAATATAAATTTGGGTTGACAATATATATTCCATAAATTCAAATTAACAAGAAAACTATAACCATACTATAAACAAAAGCTTTTGCATGCACAAAAGATATCCTTCTAATTGGGGATTTATTTGATTTTTTCGACAAAATCTTTTGATATATTTCTAACTTGTCTATATCTGATACGAAATTGTCCTGTTGATTATGAAAGTATTCGTTTAATTTCATTTATCTTAATGCACTTAAAATAGTTGTATTCACTTAAGTATACGAATAAGTAGACAAATTGTGACAAAAATGTCTTTCTTTATATTTTTATTGGTTGACAAAAATCGATATTGTTATAAAATGACTTAAAATCCTCTTGTTTTTTTGTTGTTTTACT
This sequence comes from Candidatus Absconditabacterales bacterium, assembly GCA_041657585.1. GTDB lineage: Bacteria > Patescibacteriota > Gracilibacteria > Absconditabacterales > Absconditicoccaceae > JBBABP01. Next base: position 3,442 of record JBBABP010000058.1, read on the forward strand.
TTAATTTTTTAATGTATATTTTTTATTTAATATTAAATAAAAATATGTATTTGGTATTAAAAACATTGGCAGACAAAAACCGCATTAAGATAATCCATTTTTTGAAGCAAAAAGAGATGACAGTGTCAGAATTATTAAAACATTTTGATATTACTCAGGCTTCTTTGTCTCATCATTTGGGAACATTAAAAAGAGCAAATTTAGTGATAGATGAAAGAAGATGACAATTTGTTTATTATTCAATCAATCATTCTGTTTTGGAAGAAACTGTAAATCTTATTTTGGGATTATTAGCGTAAATAAATGTTTCAGAGGCTACAGAGGTTTCAGGGGCTACAGAGGAGTTGGCTTTTTATTATTTAAAAATTAAAATATATGTCTAAGATTTTGTTTATTATGTGAGTTTCTGGAAGTGGTCACACAACTGTAGTTAATGAATTGTTGAAAACATGAAAATTTATTTATGTCCCGTCTTATACAACAAGACAAATGAGAATTGGAGAGAAAAATTGAGAAAAATACTTGTTTATAACTAAGAAAGAATTTGAAGACTGCATAAAAAAATGAGAGTTTTTGGAATATGCTTTTGTTCATGAATTGAACTATTATTGAACTAAAAATAATATAATCGATTTGTTGGATTGAGACAAAATTCCTATTAAAGAAATAGATATTCATTGATTGAAAAAAATTATTGATTGATGAAATTTGAAATGAAAATATCAAACTATGTTTTTTTATGTCCCAGAAGATGTAATGATCAAAAGGATAGTTTCTAGAAGTCCGATAACTGATCAAGAATTACAAGAAAGATTAAAAAGTGCCAAATCTGAAACTAAATTTGCGGAAAAAAATTGTGACTGGATTATAGATAGCAGTTGAACGGTAGAGGAAACGATGGGGAAAGTGAAAAGAGAATTGGTAATTAGTGAATAGTGAATAGTTACGAGTGACGAGTTACGAGTGACGAGTTACGAGAATGATTACAACGTTAAGAAAAATTTATTTATAATTTTTTTTAAAATGGATAGATTTAAAAAAATTTTTTCAAAAAAAAATCTGATTAAAAATTTTGTTATGTTATTTTTTTTATTGATTATTTTATTTGCAATTATTTTTTTGTCAAATAGTCATTGAAATTGAAACGACATTTTAAATTATTTGCCTTGAGGATTTGACAAGATTGTGATTATCAAATCGCCAAAACAAGAAGAGAAAAATTTAATTCAATCGCAGATATGAAAAGAATTTTTGGACATTTTAGACACAACAAATAAAATTATTATAGCTCAAAAAATAAGCCAAAATAATGGTCAAAGTCTGATTATTATAAATTGAAAAAATAATTTTCAACCTCAAAATATTTTAACTATTTTAAATGGACAAACTTGAGAAGTGAAATATATTTATGAAAAAATCAAAAATAATTTTTACATTTTTGGTGACCAAAAAACGATTGATATTGTTCAAGGATTAAATCAGATAAATAGTTTTTGACAAAATCCTAAATTCAAAAATTATTTCAAAACATTAAATAATGACACGATTGTTTGGATATCAAAAATTGACTCTCAATATTTAGCTGTACCATGACAAGATCAGATTTCTAATTATTTGGATAATTTTGATTATTTTTTTGCCGGGATAAAAATTCAATGAAAAAGCGATGTTCAAATTGATTCTTATTTGACTTACAAAATTTCTTGAATCAAAGGAGGACAGAAAGTTGAATATAAATTTGAAGATAATATAAAGTGATATTATGGCAATTGAGATTTGCTTTTTATCCAGATTGGAAATTTAACAAAATTACTGTGACTTGGAAAAGATCAAATTATTACATTATTAAAATCTTTTGCTTTGACTCAAAATATAAATGATTTGACAGAAACGGATTATCAAAAACTTTATGAAATTTTGGACAATAACATTTGAATATTTGCCTGAAAGGCGAACAATATAGCAAATTTATGACTGGCGGTGATTTTCAAAAATAGCGACTCTTTTGATGTTTTATCAAAGGTGATTGTGAAATTTGGTGATCAGATTAAAAATTTTTCTTTCATTAGCTGAAGTACATTATCATCAGTTTTGGAAACAAATAAAGTCTGATTTAAAACTTTGATTGCCTGAATTCAAGAAGTTGGAATGTATTTTGAAAAAAACTGAAGTGACACTTTGTTGACTATTTGAGATCCAATTTTGGGTGAAAAATGAAAATGAGAAAACTTATATTATTCCAAAAATTCCATCCTTTCTTTTGTTTTGGATTTTGACGCTTTGATTAATTTATATTCTCAAGTTTGAAATTTCTGATGAATGAACAATCAGAATTTTGATGTTCAGCAACTGGATTTCGTTAAATGAAAGAAATTAAAAGGTCAGATTAATTTATGAGAAAAAGATGTTAGTTTGAGAGCGAAGATAAGGTAGTGATTATTTTTCATAATTTAAAAAAACAGACTGGACAAAAAATCCAATCTGTTATATTTTTTACTTATTCTTTTTTTTTCTTTTTCTTTATTATTGCGTAGATATATCCACACAAAATAGAAAAAAACATAATTAAAATAGAAATAATTAATGGCATCCACCGTCCAGTGACTATGCCAATTATCACAAGCCAGCTGACGCCAACACCGGCAATGACATCACTGGCAATGTCAACACTGGCAATGACAACTGCAGCTTTATTCCATTTAAAATAGAAAATTAATCCAGCTATACCCATGAAGACCCAACAGAAAAAAGTTTCATACTCAGTATCCCATTCTCCTTTTATTTGTGCCTCAGTAATTTCAACAATTTCATTTCCATTTCTTTGTAAAAATGTTTTTGTTGTGTTTTTCTTACTCTTTGTGCCATAAAAATTGTAAGTTAATGAAGTTTTTTCATTAAATTCAAGATTGCCATTTTGCCAGGCTTTAAGGATTTTTGCTTCTCCATATTTTCGCAAAAGTTCTTCAGAAACTTTTAAATCTCCAAGTTCTTCTGTTTTTGGCATTGGAACCAGAACAATTTTGTTGTCTATTTTTTTTACTTTATACTCATTGCTCTGAGCTGAAATATTGGTGAAACAGAACAAACCAATTACGATAATTAAAAAAAGATTTTTCATTTTAATTTATATTTAATTTGAAAAATTATCATAACTATTGCACCATTATGTAAGTAGAATATAATTAGGAACTTTACTTACTAAAGAATGGTTTAAAATGGCTTGTAGAATAACTTCTCGAGAGAGAAAAAGAATAAAAAATCTTA
>JBBABP010000059.1:0-6548 GCA_041657585.1 Candidatus Absconditabacterales bacterium
AAATCAGAAATCTTTGCTATTTTTGAATATTTGATATATTTTAATTGTTAGTTCTTGGGCTTTTTTTCGTGAATTAATTTCTTCAAAATCTTTAATCATTTTTATTTAAACTTATTTTATAAAACTTTTTTCTGCTTTCACTTTTTACTTCTGTTTTGCTTGGTATCGTTTAACTTTTACCTTTCACCTTTGCCCTTTCACCTTTTTACTTCTGTTTTGCTTGGTATCGTTTAACTTTTACCTTTCACCTTTGTCCTTTCACCTTTTTACATATCTTTCTAAACGGACAAGTTTCGCATAAAGGATTTCTTGCTTTGCAATGATATCTTCAAAATAAAATTAATGCATGATGGGCGAATGTTTTGTATTTATTTGGAACTATTTTTTCAAGTAATTTAGAAGTCTGATTTGGATTTTTGGTTTTAACTAATCAAATTCTATTTACAACTCTATGTACGTGAGTGTCGACAGCTATCACTTTTTGATTGAAAAGCACGTGCGCAATTACTTTCGCAGTTTTTTCTCAGATTCATGGTAATTTTTTTAATTCGTTTATTTCTTTTGGAATATGAAAATCTGACTTAACAAAAATTTGTGATAATGTCCAAATATTTTTTGCTTTCCCATTATAAAGTCAGATTGATTTAATTGATTTTCTAAAATTTTCTAATCACATTTTGATTACGTCTTGAGGTTTTTTTATTTTTTCAAATAATTTTTTAGTCACTTTATTTACCTGTTTGTCTGTAGTTTGTGCAGATAAAATTACTGCTATGATGAGTTGAAATGGCGTTTGATAATTTAATTCAGTTTTTGGATTAGGATATATTTTTTTCAACATTTGAAAGACGAAATTTATTTTTGATTTCATATGTTTTTTTATTAAATAAGATATTCAGGGCGAGCAGGAATTGAACCTACGACATTGGTTTCGGAGACCAATATTTTACCACTAAACTATCGCCCTATTTTTACTTTCTTCGCACTTCATAACTTATTCTTCATCTTTCGATGCAATCTTTGATCATTCTTTCATTTCTATTCAGATTTGATATTCAAGATTTTATTTCTAAAAAAACTATTTTATTCAGATTGCCATAAGATAATCAATCAAAAACCATATAATCCACTCATTTTCCCAAAAACATCAAATCTTTGTAATGATATGGAAAGTTAGGTAAGAGGGGAGCTATCTTTTCGTTAACGTTTCACAAAACTACGCTACGAGATTTATCAACAGCATCTTTTCTCTGTCACTTTAATTTAATTAAAAAATATAATCTTGCAATCAGATATCAAACAAAAATTCAGATTATTATTCATAAAATTATTAATCGTAAGGAATCGGTCATAATTAAAAGATTAAAAAACTAAAATATTAGTTTGTGTCATTGCGAGCCTGCCTGCGGTAGGCAGGGAGTTTTCGCGACGAAGCAATCTTATTTAAACGTTTAAGATTGCCACGCTCCTTTTAGTCGCTCGCAATGACAATTTTTTTGATTCACAGTTGATCGTTTATATTTTTAAACCACGCTTTTTCAAACATATTTTAGATTTAAAAAAAAGCGGAGAGAAAACCCAACCGCTTAATTATGCTTTTTGATCAGTTAAAACTATATTGAACAATGGAATTAATGTTTCTTCTATAATCTTTTATAGGAATTTTCATTATCCATATACTTTTTTCGTCTTTTTCCCATGGCAAAACACTCATTTTTGCTACTGGATACAAAATCATTACAGAATCTTTTCCAACACTGAAAGAAACAATGGTTATTTTTTCATAAAACATTCGTCGGATATCTTTGTCTTCGTATTCCTCTTCCTCTTCCTCTTCCTCTTCAATGATGTTTTGCCAATTTCCATTATAAGCCTCAAAGACTTTTATTTCTTTGGCCTTTATTTGTTCAATTTCAGCTTCTAATTTTTCCGCTTTATTTTCTAATTGTTCCTTTTCGTTTGAATAGGAAACAATCACCCATATTAATATCCCAATAATTAATAAGTATAACAGTATTATTACTTTTTTTGACATAAAAATTGAATTTAAGTTATTTATTTTTATTTTTCCCGCTCGTTTTGCGATTGCTTGTTTTTATTGCGATTTGGGATTAAATGTCAAGTCAAATTTATAGTCAGATTTTGATGCTAATTTTTTGCAAATTTTTGAATTTTGGGTATAATTAAGAAAAGTCACAAAGGTTTCAAAAGTGGCAAAGGTTACAAAGTGAATAGAATCTTAGTTTATAAAATGTTGGTTTCTTTTTGTGCCTTTGAAGCCCTTGAAGCCCTTGTTACCTTTTTATTCATTCATTTAAAAATTCATGTATGAAGAAATTGATTACAAACAAAAGTTAGATGATGCCATAATGCAATCAGATGTTGTTAAAATTTTTGAAAATCTTTTGACTGTGGCAGTAGAGTTGTGAGCTTCTGATATTCACATTGAACCTTTAGAAAATTATAGCAGAATTAGAATCAGAATTGATTGAATTTTGCAAGAATTAGTTCAATTTCCAAAAAATTTACATGAAAGTATAATTTCAAAATTCAAGATTGAATCATGACAAATGAGACCTGACGAGAAAAGAATCCCTCAAGATGCAAGAGTATCAAATGTTACTTTGACTAATAAAGAAATCGATCTGCGTGCAAATACTTTGCCTACGGTTCGATGAGAAAAATTAGTAATGCGTATTTTTGATAAATCAAAAAAAATCCCTCGTTTGGAAGAATTGGGAATAGAATGATCAAATAAAAATATAATTTATAGGCATCTTTCTTATCCAAATGGCATCATATTGATGACATGACCAACTTGATCTGGTAAAACTACAACTCTTTATGCGTGTTTGGATTACGTTAATACAACGAAAGTAAATATCATTACATACGAAGATCCAGTGGAAAATAAAATGCCATGATTGAATCAGGCACAAATAAGAGCGGATATCTGATTTACTTTTGCTAATTGACTTAGATGATGATTGAGACAAGATCCTGATATTATGATGGTTTGAGAAGTTCGTGATAAGGAAACTTTGGATATGGCAATGGAATCTGCTATGACATGACATTTAGTATTTTCAACTGTTCATACCAATTCATCTTCTGAAATTATAACTAGAGTTTATAATTTATGAGCAAAACCATATATGCTTGCTGGTACTTTCAATTTAGTAATGGCTGAAAGATTAGTAAGAAAAATTTGTAACAACTGCAAAAAAGAAGTAATCATCAAAAATGATCCGAAATATAAATATGCGAAAAAAAGTATAGAAATTTTTAACAAAGAACTTTTGAAAAAAGAAATGTGAATTAGATCAATAGATCATAAATTATTAGAAAAATTTGTGACTGAATGAAAGGTGTTTATTTGAACTTGAGAAGATCCAAAGACGCACGAAAAATGTTCTGTTTGTTGATGATCTGGATATAAATGAAGAATCTGACTTTTTGAAATGATGGATTACAATGATGATGTGAAAAATATGATTTTAAACTGAAAATCTGCATTTGACGTAGAAAAATATGCATTAGAAAATTGAATGATAAATTTGGAAAGAGATTGAATGTTCAAAGTTCTTCAATGAGTTACAACTTTAGATGAAGTTTATAGATATGTGAAAATTAAAATGGACTAATTTAGTCATTGCGAGGAGTTTTTACGACGAAGCAATCTTGTTTAAAACGTTTAAGATTGCTTCACTTCGTTCGCAATGACAATAACTAATTCCCAGTTTCTAATTCCAAAATTGATTTTATTTATAAATGCCAAAATGTTGAAATCTTTAGAAATTACAAAATCAGATTTTTATGAAAAGTTTATAATCAGAAAATTATATGCTCCTAAATTGAGACATAAAACAAATTTTTTTAGATTATTGGCTCTTTCACAAAAAGCAGGATTAGGTATGAGAGATGCACTTTATTCAATTAGAAAATCTGAAACTAATCAATGACTTTCTATGATAATCGATGATATTATAAATCAATTAACTCAATGATACACTCTTTCTGTTGCAATGAGAAACCATACTTATGTTTTTCATGATGATGAAATAGCGTTAATAGAGTCTGCAGAAGTTATGTGAAATATGCCTGAAATATTGGAAGAAATAGCTGATGAATTAGAAAAATATCAAATCATCGAGCAAAAAATAAAAAAAGCAAGTACATATCCTTTATTATTACTATTTTTTTCTTTCGTGGCTATTGTTATTTTATTAATTTATGTTGTGCCAACAATTGTTTCAATTTTTCCTTCTCAAGAATCATTGCCTCAAATTACAAAAATTGTTTTATCCGTATCTCATTTTTTTCAAAAAGCACGATTGGGAATATTGTTTTTTATAATTTGAATATATTTTTTATTAAAATTATTGTATAAACATGTTATTTTATTCAAAATATTTGTCGATTCTTTGATGGTGACAGTGCCAGTTGTGTCTTGAGTAACCAAAACTTTTTATATGTATAGATTTTCTAAATTACTATGACAGTTTTATAATGCTTGAATAAGTCCGATTCTTTCTTTGAAATTGATATCAAATATTTTTGATAATTTTCTTTATAAAAGAAAAATCATTGAAATCAAAAGAGCTTTGAAATCTTGATTTACTTTTGCAGAATCAATGGAATGATCAAAATTATTTGATCCTATTTTAGTTCAGATTATTCATGTTTGAGAAGATACATGAAATATATCTCAAGTTTTGAAAAAGATATCTGAATTTTATAGCAATTTACTTCAAAATAAAATAGCAATTTTGTTGTCTTTGATTGAGCCTTTGTTGATAGTCTTTATAGCAATTATTATCGGAATGATAATGTGAGCCATATTTTTGCCAATGGCTGATTTAGTTAATGTAATTCAATAATGAAAAAATTTACAAGCAAAAAATTTATTAAAATTCTGATTCCAATCTTTTTATTTTTGGTGTTTTTTACTTATGCTGAGAATCAAGTATGATTGTGAACTGCGATTATTGATAATGATGAAACAGTGGCAATTGATTTTAGTGATTTTTCTTTACAGCTAATCAAATTCATTATAAAATTTCAAATATTCCAATCAACATTGTTCAAAAAGAAACGCTTTCAGATTCATCAGATTTGTGAATTATAAATAAACTCCAGCAGTTGGGCAAAACTGATTTAATTGCGATTTTAGATGTTGCTTGAAATAAACAAAAAGCATTAATCTGATATTTAGATGAAGTCCAAAATGCTTTGGACAAATCAGCAAATTTAATAATTAGTTTAAACCAGGAAATAAATTGATTAAATTTTGACATGAATACTTGTCTAAGTCAAAAATCCCAATCCGATAAAACTTTTTTTGATAGTCTGAATTCATACGATGAATTATTGATGAAACAAGCTATGGAAGAATCGATTAAATATTGAGAATGTGCGTCAAATAACAGAATAAAATTAAATGCGAAAACGGCGATGCTTGATAAATTAAATTTTTACAATAACATTTTACAACAGAAATATGATTTCATTATTTCTAAACAAGATATGATAGTTAAAAATTACAGCGTTATAAAATATGAAATTTTACAGCAATTAAATGAAATAAGCTCTGTTTTGGATTCGTATAAATGAACGGATTAAATAGTATTATTTTTGTAAAATAAATTTATTATCTAAAATAATTTATTATTTTTAATTGCTTCGCAGTAATAAATTTTTTAAACTAAAAAGCTTCACATTTTTTCATTTAAATATTTTTTCAAGCTATCTAATCATTCAAGATTTGGATATTTTTGTAATAACCATTTCGCTCAATCTTTTACTTTTTCCAAAAATTTTATATCTGAAAGTATGTTTAACGGTATGTCTGTTTCTCATGATTGCATTGTTCATAATATTTCTCCAGCACCACGTGTTTGTAAATCTAATTCAGCTAATTTAAATCCATCGTTAGTTTCTTCCATTGCCTTTAATCTTTTGTACGAATCTCAAGATTTATTTTTTGTTTCTAAAAAACAATAAGATTGTAAATCTGATCTTCAAATTCTTCATCTCAATTGATGAAGCTGAGACAGTCAAAATCTTTCAGCATTTTTTATTACCATTATTGTTGCCTCAGGTATATCTACTCAAACTTCTATGACAGTTGTAGACACCAATATAGACATTTTTCATTTTTTAAAGTTATTCATTACTTCTTCTTTTTCTTTTGATTTCATCCTTCCGTGAAGTAATCAAATTTTATCTTTAATTTCTTTAAATATCAATTTAGTCTCCTCAAACTCTGTAGTTGCGGCTTTAAGTTCTTCCATTTTTTCTGATTCTTCAATTAGGGGAGTGACTATAAAAACTTTTTGTCATTCATTTATTTTTTCCATTATTCGTGGTTTTAGTTTCGCAAATTCTTTTTCTGAAACGATTTTTGTGTGAATTGGTTTTCTACCTATCGGCATTTCATCAATTATACTGACATCAAATTCACCAAAAAAAGCTAATGCCATAGATCTTGGAATTGGTGTTGCGCTCATTTGAAGTATATGTGGAGATCAAAAATTTTTGAAAAAAGA
>JBBABP010000060.1:0-6399 GCA_041657585.1 Candidatus Absconditabacterales bacterium
GCAAAACTTGAGAAAATGTAGAAAAAGTTTTGGACGAAATTATCAAAAGGATTCCACCACCAAAATAAAAAATTTAGTAATAAAAAAATCAGAATTATTTTTTAATTAAATATTTAATTATGCAAAGTGATATATCTAATGCTTTGATATTTGATTGTGTTTATGATCCATACAAATGAGTCGTGGCATACATAAAAGTTTTGAATTGAAGTTTTAAAACTTGAGATAAGGTTTATCTCATTCATTGTGCAAACACAATAACTATCACTGAAGTGTGACATTTTGATCCTGAATATAAATCAGACCCTTCTTTGAATCAATGACAAATTGGCTATGTTGTGACCTGAGAAAAATCAATCAGAAATATAGAAATATGAGATACAATAATTTGATGAGTCAAAAATATCGATATACAAGAAGTGAAACAATATATTATTCCGTGATTCAAAAAAATAAAACCTTATGTTTATGCCGGAATTTATCCTATAGATAATAATGATTATCAAAAATTAAAAAATTGATTAGAAAAACTGACTTTGAATGATAGTTCCATAGAATATGAATTAGAGGATTCTAAGGCTTTGTGATTTGGCTTTAGGTGTGGTTTTTTGTGAATGTTGCATATGGATATAGTCAAAGAAAGATTGTTTAGGGAACAAAAAGTAGAAACTATTTTTACAATTCCAACTGTTGTTTATCTTGTAAAATCCAAAACATTAAATATTGATCAAATCAAACTTTGAGTAAATGTTCAAAATCTTATAAAATCAGGTTTATATAAATATATTTTAAACAAAGAAATAGATGAAAAAGAAATCATAAATTCGCCGGAAATAATTGAAATACTCAAACCATGGTTGGTTGTAAGATCATGATCTGACATGATAGACCATTGAATGATAGATGAAATTTTTGAACCAATTGCCAATGTTGAAATTGTTTGACCGCAAGAATATGCTTGAAATATAATGGCTTTGTGTCAGGACTATAGATGAAAATTGGAAAAAATGGATTATTTGGATAATGATAGAGTGGTGTGGTATTATACAATGCCGATGTGAGAAATATTGATTGATTTTTATGATAAACTAAAATCTTGCACAAAATGATATGCAACAATGAATTATGAATTCAAAAAATATCAAAAAGCAGATTTAATTAAATTAGATATATTTATAAACAACGAAAAAGTAGAAGCATTGAGTTGGGTTGTTCATAAAGACAAATCTTATTATCTATGAAGAGAAGTTGTGGAGAAATTAAAAAATCTGATTCCAAGGCATATGTTCACTATTCCTATTCAAGCATGAATTTGAACAAAAATAATTGCTAGAGAAACAATCCCTGCTATGAGAAAAGATGTTATCGCAAAATGTTATGGATGAGATGTAACTAGAAAAAGAAAATTGTTAGCCAAACAAAAAGAATGAAAGAAGAAAATGAAAGCACTTGGAAGTGTAAATATTCCTTCAGATATTTTTATTAAAATGGTTATTAGAGATTAAAAAATTAAAAAACTAAAAAATTAAAAGATTTACTTATTAAATTTAATTTATGAATAATTATTTTTATACTTTGTTAATTTATTTTTTGTTAGTTAATCTCATTACTTTTATTTTGCGATGAGTCGATAAAAATAGAGCATACAAATGAAAATGGAGAATAAGCGAAAAAACTTTGCTATTATTTTCTTTGATTTGATGATTTGTTGGTTGAGTTTTTGGTATGCAAATATTTCGTCACAAGACAATTAAATCAAAATTTTTAATTTGGTTTTGGTTAATTGTTGCCATTTGGATTGTGTTTTTTTTATTATTTTTATTTAACTATTAATGTTATATTTTATACCAACTCCTATTTGAAACACCAAAGATATAACTTTGAGAGCTTTGGATTTATTCAAACAATTAAAATATTTTATCTCTGAAGATACCAGGACCACAAAAAAATTATTATGAATTTATGAAATTGATTTCTCATGAAAACAATTTTTTTCTTTAACGAGTTTCACCCAACAATATAAGTTAGACCAATATTTGGATATTCTAAAAAATAATGATGTTGGTCTTGTCTCTGATGCTTGAACTCCATGATTTTCTGACCCTTGAAAAATATTGATAAAATTATGTAATCAATATTGATTTGAATATACGATTTTTCCATGAGCTAACGCCTTGATTCCTGCGATTGTTTGATCGGCTTTTGATACTTCAAATTTTATATTTTTATGATTTTTACCAACCAAAAAAGGGAGAAATAAAATTTTTAATCAGATTTTAAATTTTGATAGTCCTGTATTTTTTTACGAATCTGTTCACAGAATTAAAAAAACTTTAAGTGAATTAAAATCAATTTGATTTAAGTGAAGTGTTTGTATTGCTAGGGAAATATCAAAAATGTTTGAGCAATATGTGAATTGAAATATAGATGAAATATTGGAAAAAATTAACAACAAAAAAATTCCCATTAAATGAGAATTTGTTGTCGGATTGAAGAATTAAAATATTAAAAAACTAAAATATTAAAAGATTGTGGTTTATTATTTCTTATTTCCAAATTACAAGTTTCTAATTTCCAGTTTTTATTTTTTATTAAGTAGATCTACAAAGTGGCGGGAAATTAATAATGAAAATCAGAATATTAATATAATTTCTAAAATTATTCAAATAATTAAAGTGAGATAATTTCACACAAAACTTAATAATCTAATATTAAATAAATGAAATATGTAATAATCAAGAATATATCAACTAATAATTACTAGCAATCATCAAATTACAAAGGCTCGAATAATTATTTCAGAAATTATGGTTGTGAACAATTTTTTTATTTGATAATGACTTTCTCCCAATAATTTTTTTGTTTCCAAATCTTTGCGAAAATGTTGAAAAATATTATCTAGCAAAAATAACATAAATGCTAATATTATTAAACAAAGAACAAAAATAATTCAATAAGAAATAATTTTTAGGAAATTAGTAAAATTTATTGTTTTTAATGTTAAATTTTCTTGATCTTTAACAGTTTCTCATTGGTCTATGTCTTTAGTGTTTAATATTATATTTTTGTGATTTAAAATTGTTGTTTTTAGATTTTTGTATTGATTGTCGTTATTGAACATTACATAAAAAGTTGCTGGAAGTGGATTTTGAATTCAGAATTTTTCAAAATTTTTTGTGATATCTGGTATTTTTTTTTCTAAAAATTTTAATGCATCATCTTTTGAAGAAAAACTAACTTTGAGTCATTGATTTTCTAATTCCGTTTTCATAGCAATTATTTCTTTGTATGTTGATGTTTCTTTTCAAGGAATGTCTTTGAGATAAAAATACATTCATAATTTGCTTTTTAATGTATCAGAAAAATGTCATGTGTATATCGAAAATCATAAAAATATATTTAACAAAAATATTAAAAATCAGATTAAAAAACTTATTCATATTAGTTTTCAAAATGATATTTTTAAAAAAGTTTTTTTCTCTTCTTTGATTTGGGTAGATAGATTATTCATTTATTTTTTTATTGAAATAAATATTATTTTTCTTTGTTGTTAAATAAACTTTGTGTTTTTATAAAGTTTTCGAATAATGATATTTTTTTGTCATAAAAATCTATTTCTTTATCTATTGTTATTATTTTGTCGCGATTTTTGTAAAAGTATTTTATTATTTCTTTTGCTTTTTTGTAATTGTGCTCCAAAATGTAAATTTGAATTAAATTATATATAATCTCAGCATCTTTGTTGTTTATATTAAAGGCATCTTTGATCAGATTTAATCATTTTTCTCTATTTCAATATCGATATTCGCACAATCCATAACATCTTATAATTTCGTGATTATTTTCTTTTGTTAGTTCAATTGCTTTTTGTAAATATTTTTTGGCATCTATCCAATGATTTTTTTCCATTTCTAAAACTCATTTGATATATAAACACAAAGGATCATTATGATTTTTTTTTGAGTTTAAAAAATCAATTGCTTTGGATGCTTTGTTTATTTCTCATCTTCTGTATTGTATATCTGTCACTTGCAACAATGCATCTTCATTATTTGGATCTTTGAAAAGTATTGAATTTACTTTTTTGATCGCTTCGTCAAATTTTCAAAGTTCTTTTAGTTCTTCAATCTCTTTGATAATTGAGTCAGGAATATATGCGTTCATGAAAATATTTGAAATAATAAAATTTTTGTTTTTATCATAACTCAATATTAAAGAATATTATCAATATTTTCAAATTTTTTGTATATATAAAACTAAGTTAACTTTACATTAACTCCAATAGTTACGTAGTTACTGTGTTTCTCACAAAGTAATAGGTATTTTTGTGTAAGTTCAATTTCTAAGCATTGTAACCATTATGTTTTCTCAAGGATTGTAAGTATATAATTGATATAAAAATGGCAGGTCGTTATTTATTTCTTTTTCGTTTATTGCAACTATATTGTCATTAATTTCTATTCATGCTTTGTTTGCTGGCAAGTTATCCAAAACATCATTTACTACAATTCATTGCTTTGTATCAGCGTATTGTATGCCAATAAGTGGTCTAATTATTTTTCAATATTTTTGAATAGAATTCAATGTTGTTGTTATAAATTCTTTACTAATTGGCAAGGCAAAAGCCATTCATTGTTCATTGATTGCTGTGTTGATTCATATAATTTGTCATGAAATATCTATCAATGGTCATCAGCTGTTTCATGGATTAATTTTTGCGTCAGTTTGATAAAGTCAGATATATAAATTATCTTTTTTAATTTTTAATTGTTTATTTTTTCATCCAATTATTCACATTGTGACGTTGTTTGCATATTCTGATCGTGGATTTCAAATTGCTATTACTAATTGTCAGATTTTAACTTTGTCATTTATTCAGATTATTTTTGCTTCTAGTAAATTATTTAATTCATTGCCTTCATCATCAACTATTTTTAATATTGCCACATCAAGGTTATCGTCAAACCATATTTTGTCTACATTATATGTTTTTCAATCATTTGTTGTGACTGCATATTTTGCATTGATGTCTTGTATTACGTGTTTGTTTGTTAAAATATATCATTTTTTTGAAATTATTATTCAGCTTCATCATCAAATTTTTGCATCTTGTTTGATGCTTCATGGTCAATTGAGTGCAGAAGGATCTTCCATATAAAATTTTATATTTTTATTTGCGCCTATACTGACTATGGATTTTTGACTATTGTTGATAAGTGAAATTAATCAATTCTGAAAACCAAATAAATCTGAATTCTGATTTGTGTTTTCTTTTATTACTATTGGATTTGTTAAAATATTTTTCGAATTTATTTTGTGATTTACAATCAGAAAAATAAAAATCAATCAGATAAAAATTATTGTTATATTTAGCGATATAATTTTTAATGTTTGATTTTTTTCTAACATGAATATTTTTAATTAAAAAATTAAAAGATTGGAAAATTAAAAAATTAAGAGGGGTTGAACCGACTAAAGCAAGAGGCTTCAAAGCTAAAAAAGCCCCAAAGCTTTAAAAGGCTTTTATTTATTTCTTAGCTTTTATAGCTTTCTTAACTTTCTTAACTTTCATTGCTTTTAGGCTTTTTGGCTTTTATAATGATTAAACTTAATAAGCAAAATAATATTAAATACAACAAATAATCGTTTAAATATAAATATTGATTTTCAATTTTTTGTTTTTCTTTTTGTTTAATTATATTTCCGATATTGTCAAAAAATTCATCAAAGTTTTTAGTTTCCAAAATTCTATAAAACGCTCAATTTGTCTTATTTGCTATGTCTTCAAGTAATTGAGTATTGATGTTCGTGTAAATACTATCGTTCCATTTATCTTGTCAAATTATATAATTGTTTTGTCATACTCATAGAGTAAATATTGAAACTTTGTTTTTGATCAGTGGCAAAACTTGCATTGGATCATATCATTTATTTGAGTCTCAATCAGTCAACAAAATTATTATTCAGTTTTTTTCTGTGTTATTTCTATTTATTTTATTTAAATTATTTATTGCCAAAAGCAGTGCATCTCATATTGCTGTTCAAAGAAAATCTGAAACTGGAGGGAAATCTCATAGATTTGTTTTTTCAAATTTTTTGATTATTCAATTTGTGTCACTTGAAAATGGTATATAAACCAAAGGTAAGCCAGAAAAAGTTATAATAGAAATATTGTATCAATTTAATTTATCCAAAAGTTTAAGTAATGAATTTTTCGCTGAAATAAATCTACTTGGTAAAATATCATTGCTTGCCATAGAAAGAGAAACATCAAAAATAATTTGTATCGGTGTTTTTTTTTCGACTATTATTTTTTTGCTTGTGATAAATCATATATTTAATGGTAGAAGTAATATACAAGTTATTAACGTGAATATAATCGATTTATAAATTATTTTT
>JBBABP010000061.1:0-6381 GCA_041657585.1 Candidatus Absconditabacterales bacterium
AAATTAATAGTTGATGGCGTAATGGAAATAAATACGCCGGTAGAGATCGGGGTCGCAACTGATAAGATAAACGTCATCGTCGGGAAGGAAAGAATGTTTACTTAAAATTTTTCGTGAAATAAAAAAGACCGACTTAAACGGATAGGCAAGAAAATTTCTTCTAGGCACTTTCGAGCGCGAAGCCGGAAAAACCCTAGCAAGAAAATCCCCATGCTTGTCGTGCCTGATCCGTTTAAAGCGGTCTTTTCTGTTATTAAGCAACTTGTAAATATATCATAATACATAAACGTTGTCAATACTTTTATCCACAACTTAAGCACAATAAAAAAGCCCTTAATCATTAGGGCTTTTTTTATTAAATATTAGCTAATATAGTAGCGGGGTAATAATAGGCTACACTTTGATAACCACCGGCAAGACCATGGGGCGGCGTTTAGTGGCGTTAAATAAAAACTGACCAATGTCATTTCGAATCTTATTCTTAATATAATCATCATCGGTCGGCGTCATCGGATTTTTGTCTTTAACAATGCTTTTTACTCGCATTCTCGTCTTCTCAATTAAATCACGGTTCTCTTTCATGTAGACAAAACCGCGGGAAATTAAATCGGGATTGCCGATAATCGCTCCCGTCTTGCTATCAATTGTGGCAATAATCACAATCATGCCGTCTTCAGCCATCATCCGGCGATCGCGCAGAACTATTTCGGAAACATCGCCGACGCCCAAACCGTCAACCATCACGTAATCGGCCGGTAGTTTTTCTTTCGTTAAGGTACCGACGGTTTTACCATCAGCGCCTTTATGGAAAGCGGTGACTTGGCCGTTATCGGGCACAAAAATCTTAGTGCGCGGGATACCAACAGTTTCGGCTAAATCGGCGTGCGCCCGTAACATATAATGGTTGCCTTCAATCGGCATAAAATATTCCGGTTTAAAAAGACGCATCGCTAATTTCAAATCTTCTTCCTTAGCATGGCCGCCGGCATGAATATCTAACATTTTATAGTTAATAATCTTCGCTCCTTGCCGTACTAACATATCCATCACGCCCTGGACACTGCGTTCATTACCGGGGACAACCGAGGAAGAGAAGAGAACAGTATCGCCATGTTTTAAAGAAACAGTTCGATGTTCATTATTAACGACCCGATTCAAGAAAGCGTTGTCTTCTCCTTGCGCGCCGGTACCAACAATTAAAACTTTATTGTCCGGCAGACGATTTAAATCCTTATCATCGACTAAAATGCGGGGATTAAATTTAAGATAACCGATTTGATGGGCCACTTCCACATTAGAGTTCATACTTCGTCCCTGTAAACTGACGCGTCGGCCATATTTTTCCGCTAAATCAAAAATTTTCTGAACACGGCTTAATTGCGAAGCAAAAGTGCCGATAATAATTCTTCCCTCAATCTTTTCAAACAACTTACTCATTTCTTCGCCGATCGTGGACTCGGAAATCTGATAGCCGGGATGAGTGGAGTCGGTCGAGTCAGACATGAGCATTAATACTCCTTGGGCGCCCAACTGAGCAATTCGATTTAAATCGGCCGGTTTATCATTAACCGGCGAGAAATCAATTTTAAAATCACCGGTATGAACGACCGTACCTAAATCGGTTCGGATAATAATGGCGAAACAATCAGGAATAGAATGATTAACGCGTAAGAATTCAACCTGGAAAGAAGAACCTAATTTAATAGAATGGGTTTCATCAATCTCTTTGATTTTTAATTGCGGCGCGGTCTTATATTCCAGATGGCGCTTCCGTACCAAGCCGGCCGTCATCCGGCCCATAAACATCGGCGGATTGCCGATTTCACCCATAATATGCGGGATACCGCCAATATGGTCATAATGGCCATGAGTGATAATTACTCCTTTAATCCAATCCTTTTTATCTTGGAGATAAGTAACGTTCGGAATAATATAATCAATGCCGGGCATGTCTTCCTCGGGGAACTGCAGACCCATGTCAATAATAATAATCTCCTTATGATATTCGATAATGGTCATATTACGACCGACCTCTTCCAGACCGCC
Organism: Candidatus Absconditabacterales bacterium; assembly: GCA_041657585.1. GTDB lineage: Bacteria > Patescibacteriota > Gracilibacteria > Absconditabacterales > Absconditicoccaceae > JBBABP01. Next base: position 2,047 of record JBBABP010000061.1, read on the forward strand.
CATAACCATGACGCGCAAAGGATCGGCCGCTGGTCCGAATTCTTTCTTCTCTTGTTTTACAGCATTAAAAGAGCTATTACGGCTACGGCTACTAAAATTTTTCCGAGGCATTGGCGTCGGATGTTGTTGTGTTTTGGTAAACATGTGTTTAATATTAAATGGGTCTATCGCCGAATTCGCTTTCGTAACGAAATTTTCAAAATTCGAGCGAAAATTTATCCAAAGCGACGATGCTTATAAGAAATATAAGCAGAGAAGCTTTGGGGAATTTGCAGCCGAATTTTGGAAATTACAGTAGAAATGGAATTCGGCGATAGACCCTTATGAGTTACTCTGATAAACCTGTTCGTCTTAATCGAACAAAATTACCAGGTTAATTTTTTCTTAGTTTTTAAATACCAGCCGCTGACGCCGCTAAAGCGATCGGCGGGCTCAATAATCACCGAGCTGGAGAAGCCCTTTAAATTATTATTTTGCACGTAAGTATAAGTTGGGGAATAGAGGAATATCGCCGGCAAATCAGCCGTAACTAATTCTTGAAATTTTTTGTAAGCCGCGATACGACTGTCGGAATTAGTCGTTACTCTAGCCTCCACTAATAAGCTATCCACAGCCGGGTTGTTATAACCGGCTAAATTCAAACCTTTGTTGCCAATCTGGCTAGAATGCCAGAAAGAATAAACATCAGGATCGCCGCCGACTGCTTCGCCGTATAAGATAATTTCAAAATCACGATTCTTAATCACCTCGGAGGCCTGCTCGCTAGAAATTACCTTTAGAGTAATATTAACGCCAGCACTAGCCCAATAAGTTTTAATCTTTTCAGCGACGATAACATTACTGCCGGAATCAATCACAGTTAAAACGGCAGTTAGCGGTTTAGTTTTAATCGTGGCCGCCGCCGAATCCGGGGCATAATTATATTTCTGGATAGTATCAGTATAAGCAAAATTTTCTTTTAAAATCGGACCATCAACTCGCGGATAAATACCGCCAAACACCTCACTGATAATTTTCTCTTTGTCTAAAGCAGTGGCTAGAGCGACTCTAACATCTTTATCAGCCAAGGTTTTATTCTTATCGCGATTAAAAAATAAAGCGATAATTTGCGGTTGCACTAATTCATGGAATTTCAAGGAATCTTTGGCTAATAATTCTTTGCGCCAGTCAAAAGGCAAATAACTCAAACCGGAAATTTGATTATCGTTAAAAGCTTTAATTGCTTCTTGGTAACTGACAAAAAAATCAAAACTGATATTCTTTATATACGGCGCCTGACCATAATAATCGCTATTAACCGTCAGACGGTATTCCTTTAAATCACCATCTTTATTTTTAATCAGCGATTTAAACTTATATGGGCCGGAACCAATCGGTTTTAAATTTAAATCAGATAAGGTGGCTGTACCCGGATTAATATTTTCCCAAATATTCTTAGGTAAAATGCCGAAAGTTAAAAGTTCCGGGAAGGGAGCGTAAGGATCGGATAAGGTGAACTTTATCGTATAATCATCAATTTTTTCCGCTTCAACACCAGTAAAAGAAAAACGTAATGGGGAACGGTAATCGGAATTTTTAATAATATCAAAAGTAAACAAAACGTCATCAACGCTTAATTTATCGCCGTTATGCCATTTGACATTATTCTTAATCTTAACCAGATATTCTTTGTTATCGGCACTAATATCGATACTATTAACTAAATCATTTTCTAAACGGCCGTTCTGATTATATTGTAATAAGCTAGAATAAATTAACCGGCTCAAATCGCTATCAACACCTCGATTTACGGCATAAAGAGGATTAATCGTTTTTGGATATCCGACCGCTCCTTCAATATATTCACCGCCAGCAACCGGCAAATATTGCAGATGCTTTTTAACGAAGACTACGCCTAAATAAATAACATTCACTAAAATAATTAAAAAACAAATTCTAACAACTAAAGACTCTCGCGGGGAAAGAAATTTATTCAAATGTTTTAATTGATCATTAGTGGGGATTTTACGGGGCGATAAAGCATAGACTAGCCGCTTATCAATCTCTTCCTGATTAAGCTTAGTTTTTCTGAGAAAATTTAAAAATAAACCAGCTGACTTAGCTCGTTGCCAAAAGGATATAATTTTAGTTTTAATTAAGCTCACAAAAATTTAGAATGAGCCGAAAAGCGGCCAATCCCTTTTAAGCTTTTATGAAGAAAACACTCAATGACAAAAGTATAAAAATTACGGCAAGCACAATCGTCGCCATAAAAAGTTTTTTTTCTAAACCGCGTTTGGTTAAGTAAACACCGCCGGAACCGCCAAAAACACCACCTAGTCCGGCGCCGCGACTCTGCATTAAAATAGCCGCCATTAAAAGAACGGCAATAACAACCTGGGCTATTTTAAGCCAAAACATCATATTATTTTGAGAGTTTAGCGATTAAGGCCGCTAAAGTTTCTTTATTATTAACTGCCATGTCCGCTAAAACTTTACGATCAATTTCAACATTATTTTTCTTTAGAAGGTCCATAAAACGGGAATATGACAAGCCATGTTCACGGACAAAAGCATTAATCTTAATCTGCCATAAACCGCGCATCGTTCTTTTTTTCTTCCGGCGATCGACAAAAGCATGCGCGCCAGCTTTAGTGCGGGCAGTTCTGGCTAATTTAATTAAGTTCTTCCGACCCCATTTATATCCTTTAACAGCTTTTAACAGTTTACGTCTTTTTTTAACATGGGACATTCCGCGTTTTACTCTGGGCATATAATCAATTACGAATTAATTAATGAAAAATTTTCTCTACTCCTAGATCAGAGTCTAGTTATAGGGAGTTAACATCTTAATAGTTTTTTCTAAAGTCTTGGTAGTAGAAATATCTAAACGTTTGCTACGGGTAGTATTACCGGATTCACGAGAATTAAAATGATCCTGACCGGATTTCCGCTGTTTTAGTTTCTTTTTCGCTGTCAATTTAAAACGTTTAGCGGTTGCTTTATGAGTTTTTATTTTAGGCATATATTACAGATTAAAAAAACAGGTAAATACCTGATTGGGATAGTCCCGATAACGATTATTGCTTTTTATTGACCAATATAATAGTAAATCTTCCGCCCTGATTTGTCAAGGGTTGCTCAATTTCAATATTTAATTCCGGTATGGCTTGTAATTTAGCGACAAAACCTCTCACGATTTCCATGGCCTTTTGCGGATATTGTTTTTCTCGGCCGCGTAGAATTAACTCGACCTTAGTTTTATTTTCCTTATTTAAGAATTTCTCGGCCTGTAATAAGCGCATCTCTAAATCATGCTCACTAATTCGAAAAGATAATCGGATATTTTTAGTCTCAATTTTCTTTTGCTGGACCTTCTGGCGATGAGCCTGCTTTTCTCTTTCATATTTCAACTGACCCAGATTAACAATTTTAACCACCGGCGGATTAGCTTTCGGATTAACTTCGACCAAATCTAGGTCGGCGTCAGCCGCCATTTTTACCGCTTCGGCAGTAGAAATTTTCCCGATTGCATTATTATTTTCATCAATTAAAAAAACTTCCGTAGCGTGAATTTGGGTATTGGCTTTAAAAATCGGAACCTCTTTTCTTTCGACTCGATGAAATTTAATTCTCATGGAAATAATTACATTAATAGTTTATTTAACTACTATCTTTATATCTTTAAACCAGTAAAAAGTCAAATAAAAACACGTCTTGACAGTTCTAAAGGATTAGTATAGAATAAGGTTATTAAAAATAAAACAGAATATATTAGTCAAAAACAAGATATGTTTTTATATCTCTGTTTTTTTCTGTCTATTTTGAACCTTAAAAAGATATTAGACTATAGCAGTAGTCTAAATTATATAAACAATCATGGTGATGGTTTAATTTTGATGCTAATTGGCATCAATTCGAAACAAAAATTTTTATCCGTTTTAAAAACGGAATCTATATAGAAAGCGTAAGCTTTCAAAGTTAGAGTCAATCAAATTTAGAGAGTTTGATCCTGGCTCAGGATGAACGCTGGCGGCGTGTCTAAGGCATGCAAGTCGAATGCTAGTAGCAATACTGGCATGGCAAACGGGAGAGTAACACATTGGCAATTTACCCCAAAGACGAGGATAACCTTGCGAAAGCGAGAGTAATACTCGATGGTATTAAAGGACTAAAGTCTTTTAATTAAAGCTCCGGCGCTTTGGGAGAAGCCTATGGCCTATCAGCTAGTTGGTGCGGTAACGGCCCACCAAGGCAACGACGGGTATGGGGTGCGAGAGCATGGCCCCACTCACTGGGACTGAGACACTGCCCAGACTCCTACGGGAGGCTGCAGTCAAGAATCTTCCTCAATGG
>JBBABP010000062.1:0-6177 GCA_041657585.1 Candidatus Absconditabacterales bacterium
AATTGTAAATCCATTACCAAAAGCTGAAAATATAATAACCAGTTTGGCGACTGGTAATGTAGTCCAAAAAATTTGCAACGGAGAGTCTGTTAAATTAACAGCAACAGGTGGTAATAATTACATTTGGGGAGTAGGATTAATAAATCAAAACCCACTTACGGCAAACCCAAGCATCACAACAACTTACACTGTCACAGTCACAGATGCAAATGGATGTGTCGCAAATACAAGTGCAACACTAACCGTCAATCCTTTGCCAGTAATTAATCTGATTGGAAAATTAGGATCAGTTTGCAACAATGCAAATCCTTTTATTCCAAACATTGCTAGTCCATCAGGTGGAAATTGGTCAGGACAAGGAATAAGTAATGGAAAAATTTATCCGGCATCTTTGAATGCAGGTAAATATCCTGAAACTTACACCTACACTGACGTAAACGGATGTTCTGCATCAAAAACTGACACGTTGATTATCAACTCTTCACCAGTAATTAACTTCACAAAAATTGATCCAATGTGTGAAGGGGCAAATGCAATTCAATTACTTGCAACCCCTATTTGGGGGACATTCATAACTTCTGCTAAATTAACCAACGGATTTATTTTTGATCCAAAAATTAACAAAGCGGGTAATTATAATGTCGCTTACGTCGCGAGTAATAGCTTCGGATGCTCTGACACTGCAAAGCAAACAATTGTCGTCAATCCACTTCCAAATGTAAGTTTAACGTTAAACCCAAATCACATTTGTGCTAACGTTAATGACATTACATTGAATCAAGGAAGTCCTGCTGGAGGTGTTTACTCTGGAGAAGGAGTTAATAATGGAAAATTTTATTCGTCCCTTGCGGGAATAGGGACATTTGAAATTACTTACACAGTGACAGATCAAAATTCTTGCACCAACAAAGCAACAGATCTGCTTACAGTAAATCCAATTCCAAATGTTTTATTCAATCAAATTGTTGGCCCAATTTATTTAAATACGCCAGCATTTGAGTTGAATGAAGGAATCCCGGCTGGAGGAATTTATTCTGGCGACGGAGTTGTCGCAGGATGGTTTAACCCAGCTTCTGCAGGCGTTGGACAGCACACCTTGACCTACACTTACACACATCCTACAACAGGATGTATTGGAAGTTCTCTTTCGTGGGTTACTGTGTTAGGATTTAATGGAGTTGAAGAATTTCAATTTTCAAATTTAGAAATATTTCCAAACCCCGTTAAAGATGTTTTAAACATCAAGGGAATTAAAAATATTTCGAAGATAGAAATCTTCAATTCCATCGGTCAAAAAATCTTTGAAATAAATAATCCCAAATCTGAAATCCAAATTTTATTTGGGAATTACGACAAAGGATTGTTTATAATCAGATTTAATAATCTTTATTCAACGAAGATTGTTAAAGAATAAATAATAACGGTGTTGGCTTTTTTCCATCACCGTTTTTTTATATTTAATTTTTTTTCAATCTTTTAATTTTTCAATATTTTAATATTTTAATTGTATAAATTTTCTCTTGATTTTATTAACCGATTATATATATTTCAAACCAAATCAGTTTTTTTGTTATTTAATTTTTTTTTAAAATATGCCTACAATCAACCAACTAATCAAAAATTGAAGAAAAAAGAAGGTTTTTAAATCCAAAGCACCTGCCTTACAATACGGCATCAATAAACTCAATAATAATAAAAGGGTGGATAATCCATCTCCTTTCAAAAGATGAGTTTGTTTGAAGGTGTCTGTGATGTGACCAAAAAAACCAAATTCCGCACAAAGAAAATTTGCAAAAGTCAGATTATCAAATTGAGCAGAAGTTTTGGCATACATACCATGAGAATCTCACACACTTCAAGAACATAGCGTAGTTTTGGTAAGAGGATGAAGAGTAAAAGATCTTCCATGAGTGAGATATCATATTCTAAGATGAAAATATGATGCTAACCCAGTAGACAAAAGAAGAAAATCAAGATCTCTTTATGGTGCGAAAAAACCCAAAAAATAAAATAACCACTTGTGGTTGTTTTACCTCACCAAAAGCAAAGGTGAGCAAGCCTGCTTTAGCAGGGATAATATACAAATCATCTTTATATAAATAATTTAAAAAAACATTATGAATACTCCACTATCACAAAACATCAAAACAGAGAAAATAATAAATTACATCATGAGAAACGGCAAAAAAAGTGTTGCCAAAAAAATTTATCAGGATGTTTTGAAAGAGATTAAATTAAGCTGACATATGAATCCAGATATAGTTGTGGAAACAGCAATTGAAAATGCCTCTCCAAGTTTGATGATAAAATCAAAAAGAATCTGATGATCAATATATCAAGTACCAGTAGAAGTTAAACAGAACAAGAAATTATTTTACGCATTTAGATGGATACTTGAAGCCACAAAATCAAAAACATGAAAATCAATGCACAAAAAATTAGCTGAAGAATTATTATCTGCTTATTCAGGTCAATGATCTGCAGTTAAAAAGAAAGAAGAAACACACAAAATGGCAGAAGCAAACAAAGCTTTCGCTTATATGGCAAAATATGTGAATTAATTAAAATATTAAAACATTAAAATACTAAAAAATTTAATCTTTTAATCCCTGCCTGCCGTAGGCAAGTTCAAAATCTTTTAATTTTTTAATTTAATCATGTGAGATACAAGTGGAGCTAAGCACAAGCATTTTTTATACAACGTGAACTTAGCAAGAAAAAAATCTTGAATAAAACCTCAAAAAGCAATGTTACGATATATCAATTTGTTAAAAAAAGAATCGAAAGAATGAATGACAAAATGGATATGAAAAACTAAACTCAAAGCTGAAGGCAGATTAAAAAAGTTTTGAATTACAACACAAATGGTTCAAAATAAATTAGAAAAAAAATGACTAAAAAATTTATCATCTAATCATCCAACTAATCATGGGCAGACTAAAGACAAAAGCAAAAAAAAAGCTAAATAAAGCATTATTTAGAGTTGAAAGAGTTGTAATTATGGACATTAGAAAATGACTTGAACAACAAAAAAAATGGAAAGCAAAAATAATTAATAAAAAGAAAGTAACGAAATAACTTTTTTATTATTTGATAATTTCAAAAAAAATGAACTTCAAAAGATTGCAAAATTTGTATGAAAAAAATAGCGACAAGATATTGCCTATCAAAAGCTGAATGTTTTTGGAAATTCATGAAAAAATTTGAGATAAAGATGAATCCGGAAGGGTTTGGAGATTCAAATGATTAGTTATAAAAGTAAAAAAACCAAATAATACTGATTGATCTTTTACTATCAGATGAACTAGTGCTGGTTTAGAAATTGAAAAAATATATCCAATATCTTTCAACAAATTTGAAAAAGTTATTTTGTTGGATGAATATGAAACTAGAAGAGCAAAATTATATTATATCAGAGACAAAGTAGGAAAATGAGCAAGATTCAAAAGTAAAATTACTTCAGAAAAAAGAGATTCAAGTTTATTAAAGTAAGCAATAAAGGCCATGAAAGTAATAAAAGCCATAGAAAGCATTGTCCACGTTCATGCTTTTTAGCTTTAGGGCTTTTGTAGCTTTTTATGCTTTTAATTATTCATTTTTAATTTTTTTTGTTATCTATCAATGAAATTAACGGTAAATATTCGCAAATGAGAAAAAGCGAAACAATTGAGAAAAGATTGATTTGTGCCTGCTATAGTTTATTGAAAACATTTAAAAAATGCTATATCAATAGTTTGCAAAAAAAATGATCTTATCAAAAAATATAAAGAAGCTGGCTACTCTACTCCTATCACTTTAAAATGAGAAGAAATTGATCAATTAGTTTTGATTCAAGATATTCAAACTGATCCTGTAACAGATATACTTATTCATGCAGATTTTTTGGCAATTCAAAAAGATGAAAAAGTAAAAACAGAAGTACCAGTTATTCTTTCATGAGAATCTTCAATCGAAAAACTTGGTTTGGGAAAAATACAACTTGTAAGAGATTTTATCGAAGTAGAAGCATTTCCTCAAGATTTGCCACACAACATAGTTATAGATATATCAAAAATCCAATCTATAAATGACACTATATTTATCAAAGATCTGGAAGTTTCAGATAAAGTTAAAATTTTATCAGACTTAGAAGAAGCTATTGTAGTTGTATTAAAATTAGCTGAAGAAGAAGTAGAAGAAGTAGCAACTACTGTAACAACTAGTCCAGATTGAACTACGCCAACTGAATGATGAGAAACTAAACCTTGAGAAACTAAAGAATGAGATAAATGATGACAAGATAAATGATGAAAATGATCAGATAAAAAAGACAGCAAAGATAAAAAATAATACAATAAATTTTTTAATCTTTTAGTTTTTTAGTTTTTTAGTTTTTTAATTTAATTATTATCATGGCAAGAATTTGTGATTTCACAGGAAAATGAACTAAATCATGAAACAACAGATCTCATTCTATGAGATCGACAAAAAGAACATTCAAAGCAAATTTAATCAAAAAAATAATTAAGCTCCAAGACTGATCAAAAGTGAAAGTAAAAATCAGTTCAAATATTTACAAAAAATTAAAATGATTCATCTAAAAAAATAGTCTTTAGTCTTTGGTCTTTAGCCGATAAAACAAAAAATGAAAAGCAAATATCAAGACTTATTTGTTTGGCAAAAGGCGATATTATTAACAGAAAAAATATATGAAATTACAAAACAATATCCTAAAGACGAAACCTATTGATTAGTTTCTCAAATGAGAAAATCGGCAGTTTCAATACCTTCAAATATAGCAGAATGAAGCCTTAGAAATACAGATAAAGAATTTTGATCATTTCTTTATAATGCGAGATGATCAGCAGCATAATTAGAAACGCAGATAATATTATCAGTAAAGTTATGATTTATTGAAGAAACAAAAGTTGAACCATTATTAGTTAATGTAAATGAAATACTTAAAATGTTATCTTCACTAATAAAAAGTATAAAATAGTTTATAGTCCATAATAATCAGTCATTGTTAGTGAAAAATACTACTAAAGTCTAAAGACTAACAACTAAAATCTATTATGGGGTAGTAGCTCAGTCGGTAGAGCAACCCTGCTTTAGCAGGGGTGGTCCAATAAATTAAAATCATAAAATTCATCTAGCGTGGGGTAGTAGCTCAGTCGGTAGAGCAATAGCCTTTTAAGCTAGTGGTCCCGGGTTCGATTCCCGGCTACCCTAGATGAAATTAAATATTGAATTTTAAAACACAACAACTAAAAGATATCTAAAAAAATAGATATTTTTTTTATTTTTATTTAAAATATAAATGAGCAAACGATGCATTTACATTCTAAAATGAAAAAGATATTATATTTGAAGTACAAATAATTTAGAAAGAAGATTAACTGAACACAAAAATAAATGATATTCAGTTAAAAGAATTTGAGATTGGAAATGTTTATGATATATTGAATGTTTAAACTTATTGGAAGCAAGACGTTTAGAAAAAGCAATCAAGAAATCTTGTCATCCCGAAAGATATATTCAACAAGATATCTTTATACGATATAAAGAAAACACATAATCAGTCGGTAGAGCAACCCTGCTTTAGCAGGGGTGGTCCCGGGCCTGCCTGCCGGTAGGCAAGTTCGAGTCCCGGCTACCCTAATAGATGATTATTATTAGTGATAATATACTTAAGAATGTAATTGAGAAGTCAGGTATCGTTAGTTCGGTAACCTGATTTTTTGTTAATAAATTTTTGAGAAAATCAGACTTGACTTTTTGTAAGTAATTATTTATATAGAAAGCAGTAAATAAAAATTTAAATAAAATTTTCTAAAATAGGAGACACCTATAAAAAAACTGTAAATAAAAAATGAAAAGTAAAAAATTATTTTTCGCAATGCTGATGATCATTGGATCATTAATTTATTTTTCTTCATGCTCATCAAATTCTAAAGACAATCCTGATGGGAATAGATTAAATATAGTAATTGTACAAGCAACTGTAGATAAATACAATATAAATGAAAAACAAATATGGATAGATGGACAACCAGGAAAATTTTATACTTCTTTTTCCTCAAGACAAATAACAAAAGAAGAACACAATAAATGTGACTATAAAGAATTTGTATTTTTCGTTCCAATAGGCACTCACGAAATACAATTAAGGGGAGATATAATATCTCCTCCCACTAC
>JBBABP010000063.1:0-6161 GCA_041657585.1 Candidatus Absconditabacterales bacterium
GTCTCCAAAATTTTTGTCAAAAGAAGGAGCGACAGCAAAAGTGTTATTAAATGCCAAATGTGCAAATAATAATATAAATGGAATAAATAATAATTTTGTTGCTAACTTCATTTTTATTTTTTTTAACTTAAATAATTTTTGTATATTTATGGAGTGTTTCAGCTAGAGCCAAATATTGATGTTATAAGTCAGATTATTAATTTTAATATAAAATAAAATCAAGTTAAAAGTAAAATTCAAATAGCAATATTTATAAAATTTTTTTTAAGTTTTGTTATATCTCATTCTTTGTGTATTCAATTAGTGACCATCAATAATCAATTGTAAATTAACAATATTACAGCTACAGAAAGTCAAATATATACTATTCGTTGGAGATATGGATCGATATTCATTCTTATATAATCCAATGTGTTGGCAATTTTATATTGTTGAGGATATGATCACTGTAAATCTGTAACTCAATTTAATGCGGTTTCTTGAATTTCATAATTATTTGCGTTGGCTTTTCATTTTATTTGATCCAAAATTTCCACTGGTGTACTTCAATATTTTCATCGACTTCATACTTCTGCAAAAGAAAAATTTGATAAATTTAATATTATCGCGTTTATAAATATAATGTAGATTATTTTTTTCATGATATAAGATAAAGCTAAAAAAGCTATAGAAAGCTATAAAAGCCATAAAAGCTATAGAAAGCTATAAAAGCTATAAAAGCTATAGAAAGCTAAAAAAGCTATAAAAAGCTATAAAAGCCATGAAAGCGATAAAGTCTTTTTTGCTTTTGTGCTTTGATGCTTTTTTGCCTTTTATATTATATTCACATTCTTTTATTTTGCAAATATATAGATATGATTTCGAATCCCAGAGAATAATAAAAATTTCTGAGAATAAAAAATTTATACGTATAATTTATATTATTTACGAAAATTTACAAGCTAAATTTCGAAGATAAAATTTTCCCTTGCAATTATCCACCATATAATTATATATGTCAATAATAAGAAACAGAAACCAAAAGGAATAGTTTTTTTTTTGTTCTATTTCTATAAAAATTTGCAAAATAAAAAATTCCAATTATAATTAAATAATAAAATTTTTTTATCTACTAATTATTACTATCATGACAACGCCCACTAAAATTAGTTCTTTGGAATCAAAACAATACTTTGATGAATACAAAGAATCTACAAAATTAGAACGTGATAAGATTTCTTCGAAAGACGATCTTTCTGAAAAACAGAAAAAAGCACTTACAAACCTTTTGCATGATGATATGATAGCAAAACAAGGAACTGAAGATTTTAAAAAACATGCAGAAACAAGAAAAGCTGATTACAAAAAAATCAGAGAATTAGTTATCGAAAGAGTTTGAGATCCAAAAAAAGTCACTAAAGAAGATATGCAAAAAGCTGTAGATTTTTTCTATTGAAATTTTAATAAACAAGAAACAAAAGAAAAAAAAGAAACAAAAGAAACAGTAACTAAATCATTGGAGTTTGAAGAAAACACATTTAAGATAAACAGCAAATGATTTGAAGAAGTAACAGAAAAACACAAAGATCATCCTTTACTTAAAAAATTTGTATGATGTTGAACAAGAGTAAAAGCAAATAAAACTTGAGACGTAGTGGAATATTTAGATTGAGATCAAAAATGAGAACAAATATTTATCACATACGACGCATTTATCAGAGAAGTAATGAAAGATAAAAAGTGTAGTAGCAAAGAGGAAGTAGAAAAAAAATATTTGATGACGCTACAGGAATTTAAAGAAAAGATGAAAGATAAGGAAAGTGGTTCAGAAGAATATAAGGAATTTGCTAAGAAAGAAATTAAAAAAAATATGCTTGCCGGTTGTTGGCATCCAGGCTATGAGAAGTTCTACTATGTCGGTGGGCGATCGTGTATTTGGTTGGTTGGTGGCGGCAATGCTTACTTCTACGAGACTAAATGGGCTTGAAACTACTATGACAGCTACTCCGGGTTCAGTGGTCGTTTGCTCAAGAATTAGGCCGGCCAGAATGGCCGCTTATCGGCCCAGGAAGGTGCTTATAAACCAACAAAAAAAAGAAGTAGGAAAAAATTAACGTAGAAAAAACGTAATTTGAAAATATATCGGAGGACAAAATGCAAAGCATTTTGTCCTTTTTTTTCTATTATAGAATTTGCCATAATCTATTATCTCAAGAGATAATGTTATGAGCATGCCTAATTCAATAGCCCTCTCCACCTATGTGGAGGAGTAAAAGATCATATTATTGGTTACGATAGTATGACAAATCAAGTGGCTATCTTATATGCTTGCCGGTTATTGGAATCCAAACAATAAGAAGTTCTACAATATTGATGAACGATCTTATATTTGGTTGGTTGGTGGCAACAATGCAAACTTCAACAAGAATAAATGGAATTGAAACAACAATAACAGAAACTACGGGTTCAGTGGTCGTTTGCTCAAGAACTAGGAAATTTGCCGGTTACAAAAACCGGTTTTTTATAAAACATCAAATAAATGTTAGACAAAAATCAATTATTGCTTGATCTATTCCAAGCGTATTACGATACTCGTCAGCACAAAAGAAATACAAAAAGTGCAATAAATTTTGAAATAGACTACGAAAAAAAATTATTAATTTTGTGTGAAGGTTTAATAAATTGAACTTACGTTATTAGTCCAAGTATTTGTTTTGTCATCAATGATCCAGTTCAAAGAGAAATTTTCGCTGCTGATTTTCGTGATAGAATAATTCATCACTTAATTTATAATTATATTTACGAAATTTTTGATCATCATTTCATCTATGACAGTTATAGTTGTAGATTAAACAAAGGCACGCATTTTGGTATCAAAAGAATAGATCATTTTATCCGTTCATGTTCGCAAAATTATTCTCGTGATGCTTATATTCTCAAACTTGATATAAAATGATTTTTTATGCACATCAACAAAAATATATTATTCGACAGAATTAAAAATTTTTTGCAAAATAAAAAAGAAAAAGTAACGGTAGATTATGATTTTTTGCTTTCGCTTATTCATCAAGTTATTTTTCATGATTCAACTCAAAATTGCATTATCAAATGATCAAAAAAAGATTGGATATGATTGCCAAATGACAAAAGTCTTTTTCATTCACAAAAAAATACAGGACTCGCGATTTGAAATTTAACAAGCCAATTATTTGCAAATATTTACTTGGATAGTTTGGATAAATATATTAAATTCGAATTATGATTTAAATATTACGGTAGATATGTTGATGATTTTATAATCATAGATAATGATAAACAAAAGTTATTGTCTGTAATTCTAAAGATCAAAAATTTCTTAAATACAAAATTATATCTTACTCTTCATCCAAAAAAAATTTACTTTCAACACTACAATAAATGAGTGCAATTTCTGTGAGCATATATCAAGCCTTATCGTATCTATATTCGTAAAAGAACAATATGAAATTTTTGGAAGAAAATACATAATATTAACTATATTCTCAAAAGTAGAGATAATTCATGAATTATCTCTACGAGCAAAAATAATTTTCAATCAATTATTAATTCTTATCTGTGAATACTTAATCATTATAAAACATATAAAATCAAAAAAAAATTAATTAGAAATTTTACAAACAAATTTCGAACTCGTTTTCATTTTACTAAAGCAAATAAAAAAATAGTTCCAAATATTAGAAAATTAAAATCATCAGAAATCAAAAAACTTTGTCCTCAATGATATTATAATGGCAATCTACGATAATTATTTTTATAAATTTAAATGCTGAAAATAGTAAAATAATTTTTTTTGGCGATTGATAATCGTCCCTACAGAATATTACAATGGTAATCTTTTTTAAATAATCAGATTAAAATTTTTTTCAAAATCGCTAACCAAGGTATATCAACACGAAATTTTTTTTAATGATTTTTCCATTGAAATAAATTATTGATACAATATATAGTGGCTACGCTATTCTTCGACATACTATATATTGTATTTTTCTCGTGAAATGTAAATAATAATCAAATAAATTAAAAAATTAAAACCTGCCTGCGGTAGGCAGGGATTAAAAAATTAAAACATTATTCGTTAATAAAAATTTACTTATTAAATATAAAATTTATTTCTTAAATAATTTTTTGCAAAGATGGCTATTTATAAAATTAGAAAACGTAATTGATTAATTGTTTCTTTTGATAAAGCAAAAATAGAACATGCTATCAAAAAAGCTATAGAATCTGTTTGAAGTTCAGATTTTGGTAAAGTTTCTTTAATCGCCGATAAAGTAATTAAGGAAGTAGAAAATGATGCTGGTAAAGAAATTCCTGATGTTGAAAAAATTCAAGATTTTGTTGAAAAAATATTGATAAAAGAATGATTGGTTGATGTTGCAAAAAATTATATTATTTATCGTGAAAAAAGGGCAGAGTCTAGAGCTGAAAAAAAAGTTGTAATAGAGGTTTTGGAAACTATGAACGAATATTTGAATCAAACAGATCGAAGAGTAAATGCAAATTCAAATCAATGATATTCTTTGTGATGATTGATACTTAATGTTTCTTGAAAAATTGTTGCCAATTATCGGCTTTCTAATATTTATCCACAAGAAATATGAAATGCACATAGAAATTGAGATATTCATATTCACGATTTAGATATGTTTAGTTGATATTGTGCATGACGGAGTTTGCGTCAACTTTTGGAAGAATGATTCAATTGATTGGATAATAGGGTGCAATCAGCACCTCCGAAAAATTTGCAGTCAGCCGTAAATCAAATGATAAACTTTTTCTGAACTTTACAAAATGAACGAGCTTGAGCCCAGGCTTTTTCGTCTTTTGATACTTATTTGGCTCCTTTTGTTCATAAATATAAAATGGAAATTGAGAGGGACTTAGAAGAAAATTGACTAAAATTTAAATCTGAAGAAATCAAAAAAAATTATATATACAAAAGAACATATTTATACGTTATGCAACAAATGCAAAATTTTATATTCTGACTAAATGTTCCTTCTAGACGATGAACTCAGACTCCATTTACAAATATTACTTTGGATTGGACTTGTCCTGAAGATCTCAAAGAAAAATCTTTGATGCTTTGATGAATAGAAAAATGATATTATTATAAAAAATTCTCAGAACTTGAAGAAGAAATGAAATTGATAAACAGAGTTTTGATAGAAGTTTATACAAAATGAGATCATAAATGAGCAGTGTTCACTTTCCCTATCCCCACGTACAATATCACTGAAGATTTCCCTTGGAATGATCCAGATATAGATGCATTATTTGAAATGACTGCAAAATATTGAATTCCGTATTTTCAAAATTTTGTATGATCTCAGTTTAAAGTGACTAGAGATGAAAATTGAAAATTGAAAAAAATAGATAATCCTGATGCGTATAAACCATGAGCCGTTAGATCTATGTGTTGCAGATTGCAATTGGATTTAACTCAATTGGAAAAAAGATGATGATGACTTTTTGGTTCTGCTGAGATGACTTGATCTATATGAGTTGTAACTTTGAATATGGCCAGAATTGGTTATAATTTTAAATGAGATAAGCAGTGATTTAAAAATCAAGTCGGTCATTTAATGAATTTAGCAAGAAGTTCTCTTGAATTAAAAAGAAAAGAAATAACAAAACGATTAGATAAATGATTTTATCCTTATACAAAAAGATATTTATCTTCTTTTAGAAATCATTTTTCTACGATTTGACTTAACTGAATGAATGAAGCAATATTAAATTTCACAAACTGAAAAGAAGATGTTTCTACAAAACGATGAATGGAATTTTCTATGGAAATTTTGGATTATATGAGATGATTATTGAAAGAATATCAAGAAGAAACTTGAAATCTTTATAACTTAGAAGCAACTCCTGCTGAATGAACTACTTACAGATTTGCAAGAGAGGACAAAAAACAACTTCCAAATATTATGCAAGCCTGAACAGATGTCGCACCTTATTATACAAACTCAACACAGTTGCCAGTCTGATTTAGTGATGATCCATTTGAGGCATTGGAACTACAAAATCAACTTCAGTGTAAATACACTTGATGAACTGTTTTGCATCTTTATATGTGAGAAAGATTATCTGACTCCAAGTCATGTAGAAATTTGGTAAAAAAAGTTATTGAAAATTAT
>JBBABP010000064.1:0-6146 GCA_041657585.1 Candidatus Absconditabacterales bacterium
TGAAGATTGAGAACTAGAAAACGACAAGACAGTGAATGAAAAGACAGATTTTCTACTGAAGTAATTGTGGACAATTTTATATTCTTGGATTCAAAAGGTAGTTGAGCGGATGATGAAGAACACGTAATAGATGCTCATGTTCCAGTAGTAAATCCAGAAGATGAAGAGGTTCCATTCTAAATTATAAAAAATTATAGATAAAATATTATTTAAAAAATAGCAATAATCTGAACCAGTTTTATTTTTTATTGCATTTTTGGTTTATGTGAATAAAAAAAAGATTATATAATTTTCTATTTGATGTATTTGATATGCTATCTTTTTTGGTATTTGTTTGTTGAATAGTTTTGTTTATAAGATTTTTTGTTGCTAATCCATATACAGTCGTAGGTGCAAGTATGGATCCTACATTTAAAGAAAGTGATTTTATTATCGTAGATAAAATTACTCCAAGATTTGGTCAATTGCAAAGAGGAGATGTAATAGTTTTTGTGCCTCCATGAAAAGATATTCCATATATCAAAAGAATTATTTGACTGCCAAATGAAACTATAAAATTAAATAATTGATGAGTTTCGATCTGCTATAGTTGAATTAATGATTGTAAAAAATTAGATGAAAAATATTTGTCTAATGAAGTAAAAACATATTGAAGATGCTGAATTTCTGAATTTAAAATAGATGACAAATGATATTTTGCAATGTGAGATAACAGAGAATTTTCTACAGATTCTCGCTGTTGTTTTTGATTAGATTGCTATCAATGATCAAATTATGAAGTTCCATTTAACAATATAATCGGCAAAGTTTATATCAGATTTTTTCCAAATTTTTCAACATTTTAATATGACAATTTTTTTCTTTTAAATAAACTTAATTTTATATGATTTTTTAAAACAAAAAATTTAGACAATGATTTGGTTCTTGCAAATTGTTTGAGCTGGAAACATTCATAAAAAGTAGAAAAAAATAACATAGCGAGACTTGCAAGAACTAGACTTTATTACACGACAACGCCAAAAAAGAATATACGCAAAACTAATTTTTTAAAAAAAATGACGTTCTTTGTTTTACAAATTTTTTTATCTTGTTTTTCAGAAATCAAAATTTATACTAAATTCAGATTTTTTTATTCATTAAAAATAACAATGAAAAAAACTTTAGAAAATCTAAGCAAAGCTTTCGCTTGAGAATCACAAGCAAGAAATCGTTACAATATTTACGCTAAAATTGCCATCAAAGAATGATATCAACAAATTTGAGAAATTTTTAATCAAACTGCTGAACAAGAAAGAGAACATGCTGGACGATTTTTTAAAATGATACAATTGGTTAAAGAAAAAATGTGAGAAAAAATAAATGAAATCAACGTACCAACGACAATCGTAAGCGAAATATGAGATACCATGACCAACATTCAAACTGCAATAAATTGAGAACATGAAGAACAAAGTAATCTCTATCCAGAATTTGCTAAAATAGCACAAGAAGAATGATTGCCAGAAGTGTCAGCAAGAATAAACGCAATTATCAAAGCTGAAATGCACCACGAAGAAAGATATAATAAATTATTAAATGAATTAAAAAATAATTCAATTTTTGAAAAAAAAGAAGAAATTGAATGGGCTTGTAGTAAATGTTGATACGTACATAAATGAAAATTTCCACCAAACGCATGTCCTTCTTGTTGACACGATAAATGATATTTTTTAGTAAAATCTGAAAATTATTAAATGAAAAAAATCGGTAGATGGATTTTGTTATTTTTGATAGTTTTTTTTGTATGAAATTTTTTCTTGAAATGAATTTATTTAAATCAAACAATCACAATCCAAGATTGAGAAAATGTTTCCAAAATTTTCAATAATCTATGAACAGTAGATAAATTGAGAATAAAAATTTATATTTACGAGAAAAAGAAAAGCATTGATTTCAGTAAATTAAGCGCCTGAACTTATGTTTTTAGTTGATATTATTCCAAATCAGATTTTATAAATAAGATTTTAATCTGACCAAAACAAACTTTTACTCGCTACACAGTTTTGGAATGACGATCAATTTATGACATAGATTCTGATTTATCTAAAAAATGATTTATCAAACAATGAGAGTTTATAAGCTTCGTGACCGATGCTAATATTATTTGAAAATATATTTTGAAATATGAGTTTTTGCAAAAAACAAATAAAAATCTGATTTCATTAGAATGATTTTTGTATCCCGATACATATTATGTGCCTATAGAAAAAAATTTCGTAGATCAATTGGTTTATATGCAATTAGAAAATTTCAAAAATAAAGTTTGGGAAAATGTTAAAGATAAATTAAATTGATTTATTTTGAATCGAAATGATATTTTGATACTTGCCAGCATCGTAGAAAAAGAAGAAAAAAAATCTGACAACAAACCTATTGTAGCTTGAATTTTTATCAAAAGATTAAATATTGGAATGAAATTGGACGCTGATGTTTCTTTGTGCTACTGATTGCACCAGTCCTATGAAACTTGCAAAAATTATATGACAACAAAAAATCTTAACGACAAAAATAATATTTTTAACACAAGACAAAATAAATGACTAACTCCTCAAGCGATTTCAAATCCATCGATTAGTAGCATAACGTCTGTTTTGAATTATACAAACACAGATTATCTTTTTTATTTGCACGACAAAAATTGACAGATTCATTATTGAAAAACTCTTGAAGAACACAACCAAAACAAGCAGATTTATTTAAATTAAGTTAAAATTTAAAAATTAAGAATATCTTGAATTATTTGATCAAAATAATATATTTTATATACTGTATTTCCTTTTTTGTCCTCCTTGATAAAGCCTGCCTGCGGTAGGCAGGGAGGTGATCCCCGCGCGTGCGGGGAGGCGGATTTGTAAAAAAGTTATTTTATTTTTTTGTAGTATTATAAATGACAGAAGAAAACACTACCATTAGCCAAACTAAATTATTTGTAGGCTGATTAAATTGGACCATTAGAGGTCGTGAATTAAAAGAATTTTTTGAACAATATGGAGAAGTAATTTTTGCCAGAGTTAAATTAGATAAAGATACAGGTAAAAGCAGATGATTTGGTTTTGTAGAATTTGTAAACGCCGAAGATGCAAAAAAAGCGCAAGTAGCTGTAGATTGACAAGAAATTAAATGAAGAGCTGTAAAAGTAGATTTTGCAAAAGAAAATCCAGACAGACTGAATAAGATTGAAAAGACAGAAGAAATAATAGAATAAAATTTTTTATTTACAAAATTAATTGCAAATGGAAATTGCCATCAAAGCAGAAAAAAAATGATTTAGTGCACATATACCTGAACTTCATATAAGTACTCAAGGAGAAAATTTAGATGAATTAGTGAAAAATATGCAAGAAGCAATAGAATTATATTATGAAGAAGAAAAAAATTACAATAAAAATTTACTAAAAAATGGCAAATTATATTTTAATATGGAAAACTTAAAAAATGCCATTGACCATAAAATTATTGCATAATATATTATCAGATTTGAATTATGTAATTGTTTTACAAAAAGGTAGTCATATAAAATACAGAAAAAATAATGATACTATCTTGTCACCAAATCACAAAGAACTTAAGCCATGAACTAGTTCAAGTATTCTAAAAGATATCTGCGTTCAAAATAATATATCATACAGCGATTTGATAAAAAAATATAAAGTAAAAATTTAAGGGATAATGAAAGTATTTGATTTAATGTTTTTTTAAACAGAAAATAATTAAATTTTTATTTTTTTCGTAGAGACATACCGCTGGTATGTCTTTTTTGATAATAAAAATAAGACACGCCACGGCGTGTCTCTACGATAATAATGTAAAACGAATATAATTTGGCATTAATTATCTTTTGATTTAAATTTGCTAATTTTAAATTCCAGTTCTTCAATTTTTTCTTTAATTTTCATCATTTCTGCTTTTTTGGATCTTATGACACTATCTCAAGCTCAACTTGAAGATAATGTAGATATGAAATTTCTAAGATGTTGTAAATATTCATTCTGCTTTATAATTTCTTCTTGCCAATAACTTAAATTTTCTACTTTTTTTTGGCTTACTACGATGGCTTTTATTCCAACGCTAACATCTATTACATCTTGAACTTGATAATCTGCAGATATTTTACCGACATCCAAATATTCAATATTCTCTGCATTAACAAGCCTATTCACAATCGTTTCGTTGCTTTTCAAAAATTGCAAAAAATTCGGATTTGTTTTGAAGATAACATTTATTTTTTCATGTTTTTTTATTTTGATATTGTTTCTCATCAACAAAATTTTGTCTATTATTTCCAAGAATAATTCAATTTTGTAATTTTTTTCTATGTTACAAACAAAATCATTTATTGGATTTTCTATCAACAATCATTTGAATCAGATTAATTCCCACAATTTTTCTGCAACAAAAGGCACATAAGGATAAAGTAATTTTAGCATATTGCCAACGACAAAAAGCATAATTTCCAAATCTATTTTTTTGTTTAACTTCAATATTTCTAAATATTTTTCACAAAAATCATTTTTCACAAAATTAAATAACTTCTCTGAAAATTTTAAAATATTATTTGATAATAATTGTTCTTTAGCTTCATCTTGTAGTTCTTTTAGCTTATACAAAATCCAAGAATCGTAGATATTTATCTTTTTTTCATTTTTTTTGAAAATATCTTGAATTGATTTGAAATTAACTTTTTTTATTTTTTCTTCAAAATCAAATCAAAGAAGATTGATAAATATAAATCTGATTGCATTCCAAAATTTATTTATAAACAATTCACTTAATGAGATTTCTTGATAATCATATGTTTTTGATAGTGCATTTGAAATGTCTCAGAGAATCAAAGAAAGTCTAACGACATCTGCTCAATATTGCCTTAGATAAAAAGATAATTTCGCTGATTCTTCTTGTCAGATTTTTTTTCATTTTTTATCAACAATAAATGATTGTGGAAATAATTGGTCAAATATGTTTTTTCAAATTGTTTTTGATCAAATCAATAATATTTTTAAAATAGAAAAAAATTTCTCATTTGGAGTTAAAAATATTTTTTTTATTTCATTTCATTTTCCTCCTTCATCAAAAAATCATAAATTATACAAAAGCAACAATCAATTTACAAATCATGGATCAACAACGTTTGTTTCTTGCTGAATTAAAGGGTCTCCTCTCTTGGCAAAAAAATTCATTTCAAATTCATATTTTCCATTTTGGAGTTTGGTAATAAGAAATGTTTTTTCAATTAATTTGATCAAAGAAAGAGAAAACTTTTCAAAATTACTGATTCATTTTTGTTTATCTGCGTAACTTATAATCTTTGCTAATTCTTCGATTTCAGTTGTCACTCAACTAATTTTTTTTTCTTTATAAAAATCTAAATACGATTGCAATAAATAATCTTCATTTCAAAGACTTTTGGAAAATAATAGTTCAATAAGTTCATTTAAATAAAAAACGTTGGATAGGCGTTTGTCTGCAATTAAATTAAATATAATTAAAGTCATAATTATATTTTTATTCTGACGAACTTTTTTTGGATAACTCAAAATAATGTTTTCATCCAAAAGATAATCATTTCATTTTTTTGATTTCCATACAGGCAAAAAATGTCAGGAAATATTTTGTTTTGTAAAACTGAAAATTTTATTTATTTTTTGAAGAGAATCTTCAATATTTATAGAAAAAGAATTAGGTTTGATATTTATTTTCTCTTCTTGAATATCATTTAAAATATCATTTATTTGATCTGTGAAATTTATAACCCACTGATTGGAAAGCAATTTGTATAATTTTTCTCAACTTTTTTTGGAAACCACAATATCATATTCAAAATTAACAACAGATTCCAAATTGTGAATATCATCTAAATTTTGAATTATATTATCAATGAAGAGAGAAACTTTTTTTCAAGCAAAATCTCAAGCTAAATTAGTGAAATTTCAATCAGTATCTATCACAAATTTGTTAGTTGATAATTTGTGCTTTGGCGCTATTTGAAAAGAAAATTCATCGTGTCATGGCGTAATTCTAACAATTCAATTATCCAAAGACATATTAATACTTTCTTCTCATATAATTGGAATAACTCTATTTACTATAGGGATAATAACCTTTGATCA
>JBBABP010000065.1:0-5998 GCA_041657585.1 Candidatus Absconditabacterales bacterium
TTTCTGGTGAATGAAAATAATGTATTGATAAATAATTTGCTCCATAAAATAATATAGTTGCTATGATCAGTCATGTGAGCATTTGTACTAAAAGCGTGAAAATAATACTTGTTTTGAATGTATTATATTGTTTTGTTATTCGGTATTTTGGGAGATGATACTGAAGTGCTTCAGTCAATCCAAGATCATGATATGCAGATAATATTCCAATCAATCACATTACACTATAGATAATACCTACATCTGCCACACTGATGCTATTTGAAATAAGAACTCTGATCAGATATCCTGCAGGTCCTATGAATAACGTAAAAAAATACAACCAGAATCAATTTTTGATAAGTTTTTGTCCTAATGGTTGGTCTGATAATATTTCTCTTTCCATATAATAAATATTTTTTTAAACACTAAATATTTTGATATCTGGAACTAGAATAATGTATTGTCCCTTGTATTGTCGATGTAGTGATTTTATTATATATTCAGCAAAATTGTGTGCTAGAATTAGGATACAATCAGGTTGTCTTCGTTTTAATATCTCTCTGCTGACTACTTCAATTCCGGTTCCTGGTATGAATTTTCCTTGTTTAATGTCCGTGTCGTCAATCACATATTCTATATCATTATAATCCAATCCCATAGCGTTGAGATAGATGCATCCTTTGGCTGCTGCGCCGAACCCATAAATTACTTTTCCTTGAGCCCTTAAACCCTGGATTGTTTTTTTTGACTTATCAATGCATTTTTGTATGTTTATTCACCGATTTTTGTAATAATCAAGTGTATACTCCTTTTCCATATTGATAAATTTCTCTATAGTTTCATCTGCTTGTAGATTAGATTTTTCTTTTGTCATAATCATCCTCAAAGATCCTCAATGCATATTCTGTTCTGTAATGTTGATTATTTTTAAGCCATGTTTTTTCATCAGTAAGTTCAATGGTGTTGTAGAATGATAATACATGTGTTCATGATAAACTTGATCGAATTGGTTTGTTTTCATACTGTTTATTCGGTATGGAAATTCTAATATTCGGATTCAGTCATCTGACAAAAGAAATTCTATTCATTTTACAAAGGAAGCTATATCTTTCAAGTGTTGAAAGACGTTGGTTGATGTTATGATATCATATTTTTCATTAATTTTTTGAGCAACTTCATAACTAAAAAATTCCACTAAGGAAGAAATTCCTTTGGATTCGGCAATTTTGGTCAGATTTTTGGATGGATCTATATTTAAAACCTGTAATTCTTTTTTGCTTTCCTCTTTGAAAGCCATTAATAATGTTCAATCATTACCTCCGATATCTGCGATTTTCAATTCCTTATTGTTGGTTATGTATTTCTGTATATAGGCAAACATTTCTTTACAATGATTGTAATAGGGTATATTTACTTCGGATTTGTACAAATAATTGGAAAAAAGCAAATCACCATCTATTGAGCATTCCAAAGCCGATAATCCTGAACCAGGAAAATAATTCACTTGTAGAGGATATCTTTCTTCATTAAAGGATTGTTCTCTTGAAGGACTTAAATTGTTTACCAATGGGATATTTCCTAAATTAAAATAAGGTACTCTATCGTCGGTACCTGTAATAGGACATGTGTCAATTATCGAATATTTTTTCATATAATTTATATTAAAAATAAAATTTATTTTATTATTGTCCCAATCTTTTCAAATAATCTTTAAGAGCATCTTTTCGATTTCTAAGTTTTATATTACTTCCATTTAATAATTTTGTTCATTTCGGTCTTTTGGCTTTAGTTATAAATTTTTTAGAAGAACATTGGACTAATTCGATTTTGGTTCAAGTGATTTTAAATATTTCTTTTGCAAATTCAAATCGACTTATTCAACTATTTTTTGTTTGATTGCAAAAATGTAATATTTTTCATCTATATTTTTTTGTATTCATTATTACTTTCGCAATTGCATTACATAAATCTATTGTATATGTTGGAGATCAGTATTGATCATTTACGACATTTAGTTCTTCTTTTGTTTTGCTAAGTTTTAGCATTATATTTACAAAATTTCTAAACTCTTTTCATCAACCATATAACCAGCTTGTTCTGATTATTATACTTTTGTGATTTTCTTGGTTTGCTAACCTTTCTCCTAAATATTTAGCCATTCAATAATTATTTATAGGATTCGGAATATCATTTTCTTTGTATCATTCTTTTTTAGTACCATCAAATACATAATCTGTTGATATGGTTATTAAATCAATATTATATTTAGCTGATATTTTAGATAGATTGTACACTCCTAGTGAGTTTACATCAAAATTATCTTTTAATCCAACATCTTCAGCATCTTCTACATTAGTATATGCTGCAAAATTTATTATTATATCAGATTTATTTTTTTTAATTAGTTTGTCGATACTTTGAATATTTGTGATATCTAAATTTTTTTTGTCGAACGATAATATTTCAAATTTATTTCAAAAATGTTTTATAAAATCAGTACTTAACATTCAATTAGATCATGTGAGAAATATTTTTTTCATATCTAAAAAGGATTAATATCATAAAACTTTTTCAATGTGGGATGTCTTTCATCTTTTTCAGATAATATTAACTTATTGATTTTGTATTTTTGCATGATTCATGTTCGATCTATATTAACTTCATTATCGTTATAGATTATTCACGTTTCATTTTTCTGATCATAATAATCATTACATTTGTAGAGTATTTCTGTATTGTCTTCCAATGATAAAAATCCATGAGCAAATCATTTTGGAATAAATAATTGTTTTTTGTTTTGCTTTGACAATAACTCAAATATATATTTTCAATAAGTGGAAGATTTTTTTCTTATATCAATAACAAAATCTAATAGTGATCAATTTGTAACTCTTACTATTTTTGTTTGAGACTGCCTAATTTGGAAATGAAATCATCTAAATATTCACTTATTTGATTTGCTGTGATTGTCTTGCACAAAGATGTCTTTTATTCAGTTTTTTTTAAATTCTTTTTGATGATATGTTTCCATAAAAAATCATCTTTCATCTCAAAATACTTGAGGAGTAATTACAATTATATCATTAATTAGATTGTTTCTTGCAAAAATGAATGTCATTTGCAATTTTTATAATGTAAAAATTATTATAATTTCATTAAATATTCTCCATATCCACTTTTAATTAATGGTTCAGCTAATTTTTTAAGTTGTTCTTTATTTATAAATCATTCACGATAAGCTATTTCTTCTATACATCCGACCATAAATCATTGCCTTTCTTGGATGACTTGGACAAATTCTGATGCCTGTATGAGAGAATTAAATGTGCCTGTATCAAGCCAAGCAGTTCATCTGGGAAGAACTGATACTTTTAATTTTCATTGTTGTAAGTATATTTTATTTATATCAGTTAATTCGTATTCTCATCTAGTCCCTGGTTTCAAATTTTTTGCTATTTCAATAACGCTATTATCATAAAAATATAATCATGGAACGGCATAATTGGATTTAGGATTTAATGGTTTTTCTTCTATTGAAATTGCATTATTATTTTTATCGAATTCAACTACGCCATATCTTTGTGGATCTGATACATGATATGCAAAAACTATACCTCATTCAGGTCTTTTGCATTCTTTGATTATTCATTGAAGTCCTGCTCAGTAAAATATATTGTCTCAAAGTATCAATACGACATTATCATTTCATACAAATTTTTCTCAAAGTACAAAAGCTTGTGCTAATCCATTAGGTACTTTTTGTTCAATGTATTCAAATCTACATCATAAATTATTACCATCTCACAATAATTTTTGAAAATTTGGTAAATCATGTGGAGTGGATATTATTAATATTTCTGTTATCCCAGCCATCATTAAAATTGAAAGAGGATAGTAAATCATTGGCTTGTCATAAATAGGCATAAGCTGTTTACTTACTGCTAATGTCAGAGGATGCAATCTTGTGCCTGATCATCAAGCAAGAATTATTCACTTCATATATATTATTTAGAAAGATAAAATTGTATTGTTGTTTTTATTCATTCATCGAATTTTATTTTTGGCTCCCATCATAATTCATTTTTTATTTTACTTGCATCTATTGCATATCTTTTGTCATGCCCTGGTCTATCTGTAACGAAACTGATGTAACTTTCATTTTTTCACATCTCATTGAGAAGGATTTTTGTGATTTCAAGATTACTGTATTCATTATTTCATCAAATATTGTATATACTTCAACTTTCTGCTTTTGTAAATACTTCTCGTACCGCATCACAATGATCTTCCACAAAAAGCCAGTCTCTGATGTTTGATCAGTCACCATATACCGTTACAGGTTTGTTCTCTTGCAATAGATGTATGAAGTGAGGTATTAGTTTTTCATTATCTTGATTTGGACCATAATTATTGGAACATCTCGTAATTGTATAATTTATATTGAATGTTCTTCAATATGCTTTTACTAACATATCTGCGGCAGTTTTTGATGCGCTGTATGGGGAACTAGGATTCAATGGAGTAGTTTCTAGAAAAAATCAGCTATTAGGTATATCTCAATAAACTTCGTCTGTAGATATTTGATGGAATCTTTGTAATCAATATTTTCTATAAAGGTCAAGTAAATTCTGTGTTCAGATAA
Source organism: Candidatus Absconditabacterales bacterium (assembly GCA_041657585.1). Classification (GTDB taxonomy): domain Bacteria; phylum Patescibacteriota; class Gracilibacteria; order Absconditabacterales; family Absconditicoccaceae; genus JBBABP01. The sequence continues at coordinate 4,625 of JBBABP010000065.1, forward strand.
TGTTTGTTTCTGTAAATATTTTTGGATTTTTGATGCTATTGTCTACGTGTGATTCGGCAGCAAAATTGATTACATCTGTAGGTGCATGGCGTTTAAATATTTCTTCAAGTTCTAAAGTATCTCTTATATCAATTTTTTCAAAAATATAATTATGTGCTGATTTTACTTTTTCAGATATATTTTCTAGTTTTCAAGCATATGTTAAACAATCGACATTTATAAATGTAATGTCAGTATATAATGTCACGTATTTGTTCAGAAAGTTTGAACCTATAAATCCTGCTCATCATGTTATAATTATTTTTTTCATGAAAATAATAATAAAATAAAATAGCACAAAAATACTTTTATTTTGTAAATTTACAATAGAAAAAATATAACCAAAATCATTTTTTGATCAGCTTTTTGCCAAGATTTTCATCTTGCAATAAATTATCTTCAAATTCAGTTTCGGTTCAGGCCAACATAATTAAAATTAAATTAAAAATCTATTTCTCAAATTCAGTCTGATTTATAGTTTCTTTAAAATTCAAAACTCTTGTGTCATTAGCATCAAAAATAAAATGTTTTACATCATTTTGCATCGTTTCTAAAGATAATCATTTTATTCTCTCCAAGATCTTTAATTTCAATTTTCAAGGAGTTGATGCTCATAACTTTTTCAATATTTTTCGATCTGGTTTTTTGTTGTTTGCGAGTATGAAAATAATATCAAAAATATCTCTTCACTTATGTCTTCCAAATAGTGCATTTATTTTATATGACAACAATTGTGGAAAATCTACAATATTAATCGTTGTAGATACTTCAAACTTTTGTAATAAAAATTTTTTAATCTGATAATTAAATCATTGTGCGACTGTATCTATTTTTATCATAATTTTTTCTGTTTCCATACTAGATAATTTATTTTCAAATAGTATTTTTGGTATTTTGATAATGCAATGAAAAGCTCATTTGTATATATGTCTGATTTCTACAATATATCATTCTTGTTCAAGTTTTTTTTTGATTATGGTAGTTATTTTTTCAAATTCAGCTTCTGTTAGTCATCGATTGTCAAAATCTAAATCTTCAGAAAATCTTGTGTTGCCATATCATATTCTCAATGCAGTTCATCATATAAAACAAAGTTTTTTAGATTCTGGACAAGAAAAAATATAGTCTAATATTTTGTACTGCAAATATTCTCTTAGTATATCTTTTTCGCGACTATGAAGTATCGGTGGATAATTTGATTTTATATATTCTAGATTAAGCATTTTTTTTAACATAAGAAATAAAATCGAACATTTTAGATTGAAATTTTTTTGATGGATATTGTTGAATATATTTTTTCATTGTAGTTAAATTAGCTTTTTTCATAAATTTATA
>JBBABP010000066.1:0-5917 GCA_041657585.1 Candidatus Absconditabacterales bacterium
ATCGTTGGCGCTTTGTCTGTTTTGCTTAATCGTTTTTTAATACTTAACTTTTATTTGGAGGGGCAAATATCTTACCATCAGCTCATGAATTTTTTCATGAGCATTATTCGGTACATTACCATCGCTTATCTAACGATTGCTTTTTATAAAAAGAAGATTCCACCTCGAGGAGAATACAGCTCAATTTTTAAAATTGCCATACTCTTAGCTATTTTTGGTTTTTTATACCGACTGTTTTTGAGTTATATCGGCCAGCAAGCACCAGATATATTCTTTTCTAATTGGGTGAACGCTGGATTTGTGGCTATTAATTTGACTTGGTATTATTTGCTGGTTTGCATTGTTTATAGTTTTAAAGAAGTAAGAAACATAAAACATGAAAAATAAAATGATTTCCATTATTAGTCTAGGAACCTCACTTAATTGGCTAAGTCTATTTTTTTCTTATCATAAGCTTCAAAATACAGATATTAACCAAGTGATCGCCACTGGTGGTTTTCCTTTGAAAGTCTTTGAGTATCCGTTTCCGCCGATGGGGCATGACTGGCCGCCACTTGAAACTTGGCCTATATTTTTTGTAAATCTGTTTATTTGGGTAGCATTTGCTTGGTTAATTGGGTTTTTAATAGGTAAAAAATTGGAAAGTCGGAAAATGATGAGTTTTCTAATTATTTCGGCTATAATTTTATCTTTACTTGGTATATTTTATATAATGTTAAAGTTTGATTAAATATGAGAAAGAACTTTTTTATTATTTTAACAGTTTTCCTATTATTAACTATCGCTCTTGGTATTTATTGGCTCAAGCGTGGCGATGCCTGTCTAACTCAGTCGCCATATTTTAATTGTCATATCCAAAATAAATTTGAGGATATAGGCAAGGAGTTTAATAATTTATCTGGACAAATAGGAAGTTTAAATGAGCCGTCCGTTTTTAATATTGATAAAAATGAAAGTGTCTTTTCTTTTGATCATATCAAAGGTGAGGGTGGTGTCGGCTGGACTAGAATAATGAAAAATGAAGAGGTTAAAGACTCTTTAGGCTTTTATACTAACTATATAGACCCAATACTTACGCCTTTGTCAGAAAATACTTTAATTGGTTCGGCTTGGCAATGGCCGCAAGATTCAAAATTATATAATGGGCCATTCTTTAATTATTATTTAGATTTTAGAACCAGAAAAAAAATTGAATTACCAACGAGAGGGAGGTTAATTTCTAAATCAACGGACGGGCAAAAAGTAGTTTTTTTGGAAAGTGATTGTGATAAATATCCATTAACTCCGGAAACTGACCGTAATTGCAATAATCAAGATTTAAGCCTTCGTCTGATTGATTTAAAAAACAATATAGAAGGCATAACTATTAATCATTATTATGAGATGAACCGTCAGGAAGATAAAAAATTTCTTGATTTTGGCAAAGCTATGTTCTCGCCTAACAATAAAAAATTGGCGATTGAGGTTAAAATTGAAGAAATTGATTATGACACACCTAATGAATACTGGACTTTGTTTATTGCTGATACGGAAACGGGAGAAATTATTAAACAAAATAATAGATTATCTAAAAATAGATACGAATATGTTTTTTGGTTGGATGATGAAAATATAATTTACTGGTAAATATATGAAGAAAATTTATTTAATTTCCGGCTTAACTATTTTGTCTGGACTACTATTTGTCCTTGTACCAGATTGGTTTAAATTTTTGTGGGGCTGGCAACTGCTTTCATTACCATTTATAGCAGGCATGTTAATAGTGTTGGTGCAAAATGAGAATAGGAGTTATAATTTTTTACCAAAATTGATTATTGGTTCATTCATGACAAGCTTTGTGTTTGTAATCTTATGGCAATTAATTGAGTATGATTATGATGGCCATTTTATTTTTCTTGGGGCTTTACAAATGGCTCTATTTTTCTCAATTGTGTGTATTTTTGGTGGGCTAGTTGGAATTGTTATTAGAGGTATTACTTTATTAATAAAAAAATATGCCAAAAATTAATAAAAAAAGAGTATTTGTTTGTTTGGGAATATTGTTAGCCGTTTTTATTTTAGCCTTTTTGCTGTATAGCCCGATAATTTTTCAAGAAGGTAATCCTTGGTCAGAGATTAAAGGAATAGCCCAATTAAAATTTGGCGATAGTGATATCGTGAAGTTGTCGGGTTCGGATAATAAATTTATGACCGAAAGTAAAAATGGGACTACGATACATGATTTTATGAAAAATAGAGGTTATGAATTTACCGGACAAATGGGTTCAGGTTATTTTTTTGAGTCTACAACAGGACAAAATGCCATTGCTACTCATAAATACTACAGTCGCTATTATTCGCTTTGGACTATCACTGAGAATCAAAATAATAACAATTCCGAACCTGATAATAATTTATGGACGACAATGACTAATGATCAAGGTGTGACATTTCAATATCCTAAAAAATTATTAGCCGAATATGCGAGCGTTGCGGAATGGCCACCGGTTATAAAAATTGAAACTGGAATATATTCTTGCCAAACCACACCGCAGGAAATAAGCAGTATGTTGGATATCACTTCGGAGAGGTTGGTTGATAATAGAACATATTGCGTAAATATAAAAAATGAAGGTGCGGCCGGCAGTGTCTATTCGTCCTATGTTTACACTACCACCAATAATGGCAAGCTTATTAAGGCCAGTTTTACTCTACAATATCCTAATTGCAATAACTACGACGAAGAGCAAAGCCAAGCTTGTACCAGCGAAAGAGAAGCTTTTGATATAGACAGCACCGTTGATCGTATTGTTCAAAGCATAGTTGCTAAACAAGAACAAAAAACTCTTGCCGAAGAATTAAGAGAATGTCTGCCTAAAAGTGATACTGCCAGCCACGAAAAATGCAACGAATTGTTAAAACAAATTACTGATTATGATTCTTGCGTTAACGCCGGCTTTTCCATTATAAAGTCTAATCCTCCCCAGTGTGCTACTCCAGACGGCCGGACTTTTGTTGAAAATAAAAAATAATCAAAAAATATGAAAACAATCAAATGGGCCGCTAGAATATTGTCATTAGGTATTTTAATTTTCGCCCTGCCGTTTTATTTCGGCTACGGCAACCCGTTGCCGTTCGCCAAGCTCGACTATTCATTATGGGAAAACGTCGCCTTAACCATGATGCCTTTAATTTTTATCGGCTTAGCTTTGGGCTGGAAATATCCCAAAGTCGCTGGTTGGTTGATAATTATTTCAATCGCCATCGGACTTGTGGTTGGACTTTTAACTGAAGCGAATCTCAGTATTAACTTAGCCGCGCCTATTATCCCGGGAATTCTATATTTGATAGACGGATATAAAAATGCGGTAAAATAAAATTAACAACCCATTAGGGCCTATATTATATATGTTTATAAAAATTTATCTTACCGCTTTGCCAGTTTTTTTAGTTATTGATATGATTTGGCTCAGCCTAATAGCTAAAAGTTTTTATTCTAGGCAAATTGGCTTTCTAATGAAAACAAATATTAATTGGGCCGCAGCTATAATTTTTTATCTACTTTTTATTATCGGCTTAGTTTTATTTGTTATTACTCCGGCTCTTGATAAAAAATCATGGTTACAAGCCCTTTGGATGGGGGCATTATTCGGTTTAATCACTTACGCGACTTATGACTTAACTAATTTGGCGACGCTTAGAAATTGGCCGCTTTTAGTGACCTTCGTTGATTTACTCTGGGGAGCGTTCTTAGCGGCCGCCGTTTCGGTAATTACTTATTTTATCGCTATTAAAACTGGGTTATAAATTATTTCAACTATGAAAAAAAAATATATAAAAATATTATATTTTATTCTGGCAATATTGTTCGGTGTATTTATATTCATCTACGGAGGATATGATGATAGCCCTGGAGCGCAATTATTAGGCCTAATATCATTTGTTACCGGCTTGACCGGTTTGATAAGGAACTGGAAAAAAATCTCTGTTTAAATTAACTAAATTTTGTTATTATATATCTCGTGGTATTTTCGGCATATAAATAGTCAAACTTTATGAAAAATAAACATCCCGAACTTGTAATAGGAGCGTTTATTATTAATAATAAAAATGAATTATTTCTGAGAACAACGCCAAGCCAAAATGATAAATATACTTGCGTTAATGGAAAGATAGCGTGGGGAGAAACAATTGAAAAAACTTTAAAAAATCAGGTAAAAGAAAAAACAAATCTTGAGATTGAATCTTACGAGCTAATTGGCTTAACAAACGGATTAAACATCATATCTAATAGTAATCCCGAACCGATAAACATGATATTTGCTGATTATATAGTGCGAATAAATAATTTAGATAAATTTAAATCTGACGAAAAAAGAAAATATAAATGGCTTCTACCTAAAGAATGGTTAAAAATGGAAAAAGATAAATTTGGCCCATATATTCGTGAAGTTATCCTAAAGATAAGTTTATAATATAAACCAAACTACGTCTGGCGGCCAATTTTTTTTCTTAATCAACTGCTAAATAAACTATTCTAACGTCTCGACTATTTTATTTCTATGTCTAAAGTTTACTTTTCCAAAAATATTGCCACGATTTTAAAACAAGTCGACTTATCTAAATTAGGAAATAAAGTGGGTATTAAAGTCCATTTCGGCGAAAAAGGCTGTACGACTTTTTTAAATCCGAAAATAGTTAAAGCGGTCTACGATAAAGTAACGGCTTCCGGTCGGGAAGCGGCCCTGATTGAATGCAACGTTTTATATAAGGGCAGTCGAACGGATGCGACGAGCCATCTTCAAACCGCGCGCGAACATGGTTTTGATCTGCCGATAGATATTCTTGATGGGGAGCACGGCGAAGAATATCTTAATTTGAACGGCTGTAAAATAGGCAAGGGAATTGAGAAATATGATTCGTTAATTATTCTCAGCCATGTTAAAGGGCATCAGTCGGCCGGTTATGGCGGAGCAATAAAAAACATCGCTATGGGCCTAGGAAGCCGCGCCGGGAAGCTAGATATGCATTCTAACTTACGGCCTTCTATTTCAAGCCACTGTATCGGCTGCGGCATTTGCGCTAAAAATTGCAATGCCCAAGCAATCAGCTTTAAAGACAATAAAGCTATAATTGATAAAGAAAAATGCGAGGGTTGTGCCATGTGCATCGCCGTCTGCCCAAACAACGCGGTAAAAATCCCTTGGGGAGGTAGAACTAACGAAGATCTGCAAAAACGGATGGCAGAGTATACTAAAGAAATTTTGGAATTCCGCCCTAAATCTATTTTTATTAACGTGTTGGAAAATATTACTAGCTATTGCGACTGTTTAGGCGAGGAGCAAACTCCGATGATGGCCAATATTGGTATCCTCTACAGCGACAATATTTTACCAATAGAGAAAGCGAGCCTGGACTTGCTCGCTAAGCATTCCGACGGAGATTTCTTAAAAATTAACGACATCGATAAATACCGGCAGATTGAATTAGCGCAAGAGCAGGGCTTAGGCGAAAGTGATTATGAATTAATTGAAATATAATTTAAATAATTAACTTCAAATTTATGATTATCAAATGGCACGACATTCATTCTGTCAACGTCAAAGAAATAGACGAACAGCATAAAAAGTTGATTGGTATCATTAATAAATTTTTTGAATTCGACGCCGCTGATAAAGTGGGTCTAGTGGAAATCGTCAAAGAGTTGAGCGATTACGCAAATTATCATTTAACGACTGAAGAGACCTACTTTATAAAGTTTCAATATCCTAAAACCGAAGAACATAAAAAACAACATGATTTTTATCGAGCGAAAGTCGCAGAATTAACGACTAAACTGCAGGCCGGCGAAACGGCCGCGGTTTTTGCTGAATTATCGGAATTCTTAAGAGAATGGTGGATTAACCATATTAATAACACCAATCAGGAATATTCGGAA
>JBBABP010000067.1:0-5599 GCA_041657585.1 Candidatus Absconditabacterales bacterium
ACAAAAAAACAACTATCTGAACAAGAAATTGCTTATATTTGTGATTGTCTCAAAACCTGAAAAAATGTGCCTGTAAAATATAAGGATACGATTTTTGAAGAAGAAAAAAGAAAACAAGAATACGAGCTAACCTATGGATGTAAAGAAAGAGAAAATGATATAATTGCTGATACTTGGGCAACTCCTCTGCAGAAGGTCAAATCTTATGGACAAATAAAGAATTGACAACGAGAAAATAAACTTATTTTCTGAGATAATTTGCAGATATTGAAAACTATTTTGAATGACGATAAATTGAAAAAAGAAATAGAGAAAAATTGATGAATAAAGCTCATATACATTGACCCACCCTTTGCAACAAAAAGCGATTTTAGAAATGGAGAATGAGAAAAGGTTTATTGAGATAAAATAGCGTGAGCAGAATTTGTGGAATTTCTAAGGAAAAGACTCATTATAATTAGAGAAATACTTGCCGATGATGGGAGTTTATATATACATTTGGATTCAAAAAAATGTCATTATATGAAAATCATTTTAGATGAGATATTTTGAGAGTATAACTTTAGAAACCATATTGCACGAGGCTATCAATGGGGAGGTGTTGGCAAAACACAATTTGCAAATAAACACGATGACATATTACGATACACAAAATCTTGAAAGCGAACGTTCAATGAAAAAGAAATGAGAGAACCTTATAAAACAAAGGATACTAGACGACACAATAACGAAGATTGAAAACTACTTAGAGATATTTGGGATGATATTCCTATCATAAATACAATTGCAAAAGAAAGGAATTGATACCCGACCCAAAAGCCCGAACAACTTTTAGAGAGAATAATAAAAGCATCTTCTAATAAATGAGATATAGTTCTTGATGCTTTTGCTGGTTCAGGAACAACATTTGCGGTTGCTGAAAAATTATGAAGAAAACGAATTGGGATAGATTGCTGAAAATTGGCTATTTATACAATTCAAAATAGGCTAATGAATCTTTGAGAGGAAATAGGCAACAATTGAAACCACATAGAACCAAAAGCATTTTCTGTTTACAATGCTGGTCTATACGATTACAAGATATTACAAAGCCTGGACTGGGATTGATATGTGGATTTTTCTTTGGCACTGTTCCAAGCAAAGAAGGACAAACACAAAGTCAATGGTGTTGAATTGGATTGATATATAGGAGTAGACCACGTCCAAGTTTTCAACTACAATCACGGCAGAAAAGGAATTTGACTGGATTATAATTATATCAAAAACATCCACGATATTATTGGCAAAAAGATTACTAAAAAATTCTATATTATATGTCCTGCCTTAAAAGTAGAATTTATAGAAGATGTTGTCAAATATGATAATGTAGAATATTATATCCTGAGGATACCTTATTCTATTATTTCTGAACTACACAAAAGACCTTTTGATAAAATTCGTCAGCCAGCAAGTGAAAATGATGTAAATAATACTATTGATGCAGTAGGATTTGATTTTATTAAAATTCCAAAAATAGAATTAGAATATAAAAAATCTGATTATTCTATTCGTATAAAAACTTTTGAATCCAAAATCATATCCAAAAAACCTTTAGAATTACAAAATTTGGAGAGTTTATCTATGGTCATAATTGATTACGAATACAATTGAGAATATGTGGATTTTGAAGAAGTGTTGTATGCCGACCAAATAAAGAAAAATGATTATAAAATATCTTTAGACAAAAATCGTTTGAAGCAAGATTGTATGATTATCTATATTGATATTTTTTGAAATGAAAAAAGAGAAATAATCAGTCTTAAATCTTTTAGATAATTACTTATTCTCTAATGACAGAAACAATACTAACAGTCAAAGACAGTGATTTGGTATTACAAATATCGCATAGCTATGATATTAAAAAATTTGATATAAACAAATATGAACCCTTTATTGATAAACTATGCTGAACAAGGGAATATCAAAAAGAAGCTATTAGAAAAATCTGTATTTATCTGTTATGATGAAGATATTGAAATCTTAAATGATTAGCTGAAGAAAATTTCAGTAATAATGAATTTTTGAAACAGAAATATTGAACAATACAGCATTTTCTTAATCAATTACATTTTGCAGATAAGTTGGCTTGTAATATAGACCTCGCAACGTGAACAGGAAAATCTTATGTGATGTATGGTATAGCTCAAATATTACTTTGTGAATGAATTATTGATAGAGTTTTGGTTCTTTGTCCTTCAATTACTATTGAAGAAGGACTGACAAAAAAATTCAAAAACCTTGCTACCAATGCCGATTTAAAAAGACTACTACCCAAGAAGGCTGGTATCAAAAATCCAAGAATACTCCAGGCTGACAAGACTATAGAAGCAGGAGATGTTTGTATAGAAAACATCCATTCCACATATAAGAACACAAAATCTGCCATAGAGGATAGCTTATTGCACCACTGAGAGAAAACTCTTATATTGAACGATGAGGCACATCATATCTACTCAAAAGCTGACAAAAACGTCAAAAAACGAAAAGAGTTTCTGGAAGATAAAGATTACTGATTCAAATACATTGTGGGATTTTCAGGAACACCTTATATAGAAAACGATTATTTTACTGACATCATATGTAGGTATTCTCTTTTGGATGCTATGGAACAAAAATTTGTAAAGAATATTGATTATGTAGTAGAAGATACAATCACAAAAGGCAATAATTATATCAGGATGCAAATAATCCATCAAAATCACGAGAAAATAAAAGCCAAATATTATAAGATAAAACCTATTACGATTGTGATTTCAAAAGATATAGACCATTGTAAAAAGGACAGGCAAATCATCGTAGACTATCTTATCAAAGAATTATGATACTCAGCAGAGAAAGCAGAAAAAGAAGTTCTTATTGTTACATCTCACGCAGACCATAAGGGAAATATAGAAATTCTAAGGCAAGTACACGATTCATCCAATCCTGTAGAGTGGATTTGTAGTGTTGCTATGCTTACTGAATGATGGGACGTTCCGAATGTTTTTCAAATTGTTCCATCAGAAGAAAAGGCTTTCAATTCCAAATTACTTATTTCTCAGGTTATAGGTAGATGATTGAGAGTACCTGAAGAATACAAGGGTGAAGATTTGCACGTAAAAGTATTGAATCACGTAAAATTCAGCGAGAGAATAAAACATTTGGTAGACCAGATTTTGGAAAGAGATGAAAGAATATATAGCTATCCTATAAAGCAAAAAGACCAATATAATTTTGATATTTATAGTCTTATATATGACAGAGAGCCTAAAGAAGAAATAAACACAGAAAAAGATGGACCATATGATTTCAATAGAATGAAAGAAGAGGGTATGAATATATCTCCTGAAGAAGAAAAAGAAGAAATAAAAATGTGATATGAAATAATGGGAACAGATAATAACTATGATGAGGAACTTACTATAAAGAGAAAAACCGTATCTATAGATGATTTAGCTCAGGACATAAACAACAAATTGAGGGCTTGGGATATAGAAGATGATACGGATTATGCAGATAGATATAATTTCAAAATCATTAAAAAAATTATTGAAAAATCTATAAAAAAAAGAGAGACAACAACTATTACAGAGTGAATGGCTACTAAATTTTTAAAGGCATTTTGAACACTAAAAAGAAAATCAAATAAAGTGTTGAGATATAAAGAAGAAGCTCAAGATATTTGTAAAAAAAACACCAAAGATATTCCTCCTTCTAGTTTAGGATTATCTGTTATAAATAGCAAAAAATGATATGTTTTCTATGATGAAATTTCAGAAAAATATAGCAAAGAAGAAGATAAACAAACATTGGATATTTTTAAAAAAGAATTTGGGTCAAAATATCTTATTCCAGTTAAAAATAGCTATTTATTTAAGACTCCATTTAATCTTGCTTTGGTGCAAAATAGCACTCCTGAAAGAGATTTTATAGAAAACTTAGTCAAAGAAAAAAATACAAAAAGCATAGATAGCTGGTGTAAGTCCAAAGATAAGTGATTTTATGAACTAGAATTTTTTTGGAGAAAATGAGAACATCCAGTTTTAGACCATTTCAACCCTGACTTTTTTATTAAACAAGGAGAAAACATAGTAGTTATTGAAATCAAAGATGATAATTCAATAAAGGAATACTCTAGGGATTTTATAAGGAACAAAGAGAAGTATTTTACAGCACAAAAGCACTTTGAAACGTTGAATGAGTTTTTGAAAACCAAGAATATAAAGCAAAAATACTTCTTCCACTTCTGTAGTCCAAAAGACTATTGAAGCCTATTTTGATATTTGAGAAACAACAACATTGATAAGTATCTATCCAATTTGGATGAGGTATTTGAAAACACTAAACTTAAAGAAACTGGATTAAAAGATGCAGAAATTAAACAGTTAGATTCATTTGATAGAACAGAGCTTACAAAATATTTTGATACTAACCGAGACAAATTGGAAGATGGAAGTAAAATTTTTCTTATTACGGCTGAGAAGAATTATCAGGGGAACAAAGAGAATAAAGAATATAATTTTTCTGCTGATGAATTAACAAAAACTTTTGAATTAGAGCTGAGAATTAAATTATTTGATAAAATGAGAGATGAAGAGGATGTTGCTTTAGATATACTAAATTTTGAAGAAAAAAGCCAAAGACCAAATAAGGAACTGATTGATTATTTTAATTATGCAAAAGAGGGTTTATCTCTTTGAGTTATGGAAAATGCCTTAAAATTTAACGATACAATCAAAGAATATATAAAAGATAATTATTCTGAGTCGTGATTTTTTTGTAATTCATCATACGAATATTATGAGTTAATAAAGAAAGGAGAATATAAAAAAATAGATAAGAGAATCTATGATGAACTGCCAAATCTGATAGCGTTGTTGAGAATGAAATACAGAAATCAATCTGCTCACGGTAGCAAAGTAATCACGAAAAAGGATTTTGAAGAACTTAGAGACTTTCTTATCACTAAACAAGGCGTGTTAGTAAGGTTGGTGGAATTGTTGATAAAATAATTATTTGATTTGAGGTTATGAAGATTATAAAAATTATAAAAAATAAGATGAAAACATTTTATCTTACAAAAAAATAAGTAAAATGGATAATATATTAAAAAATATAGAATCGTTTATAAAAAGTAATGAACGAACGTTTGCTAAAACATACGCCACTTTTGCACCACACGAATATATAGTTAAATCAAAGTTAAAATCAGATTCAGACAAAAATTTATTTGAAGATTTTGTTATGTATATAAGAAATAATTGATACAAAAAAATATTCTATTCAAAAGAATATATTTGTTTTGATATATGACCACATAGATATTGGACTATGTGAAGCCCATTAAATGAAACAATAATAATAAATAGAGCTATAAATTAGTTTTATTTTTTTTATTAAAATATTATATATTATAAAATGAGTGAAAGAACGTAATCAATCATCTTATTGAAGAATATACAATTACTAACGAAAAATTCAAACAAGCTGAAAGTAAAAAAAATAGGGTCTAGAGTACTTTAGCAACAAATTTTAACATAATTTTTAAGAACTTTCAATAATTGATTATAAATATCTTTTC
>JBBABP010000068.1:0-5371 GCA_041657585.1 Candidatus Absconditabacterales bacterium
TAAAAGATTAGAAAATTAAAAGATTAAAAAATTAAAACATTAAAAGATTAAAAAACTAAAATAAAAACATTGTCATTGCGAGCCTGCCTGCGGTAGGCAGGGAGTTTTTACGACGAAGCAATCTTGTTTAAACTATTTAAGATTGCCACGCTCCTTTCAGTCGCTCGCAATGACTAAAAGACATTAAAATATTTAGTAATAAAACTTATTTATGAAAAGACCAAGATCAAGCATTTCAAAAAAGGGAATTGACGAAATTATATCTACAGAACATATTTCTGAAGAGGAGATAAAAGCTATTTCTGATGAAATTAAAAAAAAGCAAGAACGTTTGCATTATCTATATGAAACTTGAGCAGTGTCTGATCAATCTATTGAAGAAAAAATTAAAGCTTTTTTTGAAGAAAAGCAGATCAAAGAAAAATTTGAAAAGATTTTCGAAAACATAGAAGTAATTTCAAAATCTGAATTATTAAAAAAACTTTGATGAAATGAAGAGTATAATATTTTGATTTATGGTGAAGATGACAAGATTCAATTTAGTTTATATGATTATGTCTTACATTTTCTTGTGTTAAGCGAAAATGATCCAGTTAGAAAAGTTAAATTTCGAAGAGACATAGATAATTTCAAAAGCGATATTATTTATTATGAAGAAGATACTCCTTTTTCGGATACATTAATTAGAAAATGAACTAAACAGGAATTTATAGATCGTATGAATGAAATAATAAAATCAGAAGAAGATAGAAAAGCTTTGTTTGTGAAATCCCAAAAAGAGAGCGAAAAATTAAAAGCTATGTGATATAATGTTTCTTGAGATACAGTTTCTCAATCTGCTTTTTCTTATAAAGAAAGATTTGTAAAAGTTTTGAATAGTAATCAAATTGAAAATATAAAACAGATACCAGAAAAATTAAATGAACAAAAGACAAGTTCTGCTTTGCAATTATTTTCTAATATGACCTGATTGGCAAAGGTTGAATATAAAGATGATATTCATGCCTGTGAAATCTTGAAATTGATTGATGAATTTACTCAAAGAATAAAATATGAATATTTGAATGAAAGAGATTTTGAAAAAATTTTTAAGATTTTTATTTTAGGTCATGTAGATGATACAGAATTGTTTTATAAATTTGAAAAATTAAAAGAACAAAATATAAAAAATCAATATCAAAGATTTTATTTATATTGAAAAGGATCTGCTGATATGAAATGTAGAAAAATAAAATGAAAATTGGTAATAAAAGTTGATAAAGAAAGTTTAATAGAAACAAAATATATAGATGACAGAACCATGTGACATATATCGTTTTTTTTAAAAAATAAATTGGGTCAGATTTCTGATTTGGAAAAAGATGAAAGTAAATTTTGGAAAAAAATTGAAAGATCTTATAAATATGCCTTGAAATCAACACTTTATGCCATTGACTGATTGAATGACTTATATGATTTTTATTCATTATTGCCTTGCGAAAATGAATTCGAAAAATTATCTGACGAAGATAAAATGTTGTTCAAAGAAAATATAAAAAATATTGTATATATTTGATGAAATAATTGAAAATATTTTGATGAAATGCTTGATAATGAGAGAAACTTTATAGTTTGGCATTTTTTGAATAATAATAAAAGTATAAATGAAAAAGAATTAGAAGAAGATAGTAAATTGAAAAATGAAAGATATAAAATAAGATATAGGGATTATATGTGATATAATTCACATAATATGCAAAATAATTTGTGAATCAAAAGACAACAATTAACTATCCGGATGAATGAGTCAAAAAAAGAATTTGTTGATGAGTTACCAAACTTATTTGAAAAAACAACTTTTCGATGATTGATTACTTGAACTTTTGATAAAGAAATATATTTGTCTAATTATATTTTTTTGCATTTTGATAATTTACGAGAAAGAATAAAAACAGCATTTGATTATTATAATTTGGATTTATCTAGTTTGAGAAAAAAAATAATCAATCATATCAAAAATTGTATGAAAGAGTGAATTGATTTTATAAAAAACAAAGAGGAGTGCGTACATAAAACAAGGCCTTGGAGTAAGAGAAGAGAAGAACAATCAGTTATTCAAAAAAGAAAAACAATAACATATCAGGATCAGATTAAAAAAATTGTTAATATTATTGATATATTATATAACAATCTAAAAACGCTTGATTATTCTGATGAAATGACGAATGATTGGGAAATCAATAAAGAAAAATACACACAGGAATATTTTGATTGACGTAAACAAATTTTCGTAGAAAAGAAAATAAAAGAAATATTGACTATGGAATGATTTGATATAAATCAAAGAGATGAAATGAGAAAAAAAATGATAAAAAATTGAAAAGAAAAATTTATGCATGAAAGTATAAAATATATTTCTAATAAAATTTTGGATAGTTGAAATGAAACACCTGTCTATTCTCCAATGAAAAATTACTTCATTGTCAAAATGGTTAACGAGGTTTTGTTCTATCTTGGATATTGGACTCTTCTCAAACAAATAATCCCAGATGATAAAGAAAGAAAAATTGAACGTCAAAATATTGTAAGAACAATTACTGAAAATTGTCTTAAAGAAATCTGACCTAAATTAGCTAATTCTAAAAAATTTAATGATAAAGAATATTATCTTTTGGAACCATTGATATATTTATTAAAAAAATATTGATGAAAAATCTGAGATTTTAAAATTAAGCATAAACAAATAAAACAAAATTATTTTGAATTTGTAAAAAATAGAATGGATAATAATGTTCAAACATATTTTGATAAAATTAATAAATTTATATCCAATCCTGACAAAGATAAAAAAAGTGTTGAATCAGTTTACAATTATACACGAAAAATAAGTATTTTTGTATTTGATTATATTTCGCAATTTATTAAAAAAAATAATATTGAATTAAAATGATATCAAATAGATGATATTTCTGGAAAAATGAGCACATATTTTAAAAATAATTCTGAATATTTATGAAATTATGCTCAAGATCAGATTAATGCTTTTTCTTTTTGGTATTATTCGATTCCTGAATTAGAAAAAATATTACCGTTAGAAATCAATCATTCAATAAAAGATGTTTTTCATCGTTTGGACAAAATTAAACCACAAATTTGGAAATGAATATTGTCTTATCGATTTAGAGAAAATGCAATTCCATGAGGTAAATTAAACAGGGTAGTTAATGAAGTTTTATTTGAAAAATTTTGATTGATTAACGTTGCTAATCAAGAACAAATTGATTACGCAATAAATTATCTTGAAAAAAATCTGATTGAAATTGTTCTTCAGGATATAAAATTATTTATTTTTGATTGATGGGAGTGTTTTGAAAGTGAAAAAGAAATTATAAAATGATTTTTGAATGATTTTATTTTTAATTGGAAAGAACGTTTGTCGCAGAAAAGGCAGTTGGGAAACAGAAATCAGGAATTGGGAACTGGAAATTAGACGTCAGTAACGAGTGATGAGTGACTCGTAACTAGTAACTGTGAACCTGCCTACCGCATGCAGACTCGTAAATAATTTACTTTTTAATTTTTTAATCTTTATAAAACATGGAAACATCAAAAAAGTGTGTGGGTTGTATTGATTTGACACTTAAAGATTCTGTTTGTACTGTAATAGGGCCAGCAAATAATTATACTAAAGATAAATATGGTATAACAAACTGAAAAAAACCTCGAAATTCTGATAATTTAATAAAACTTGAAAATACGATATCAAAATGCATGAAAGATTTGTATGAAAAATGGATTTCTAAGAATGCTATTAAAAATTCTGCTCAAATGGCTTTAATAGAGTTGTTAGAAGAAGAAACTCCAATTTTGTATATTGATTGTGAGCAAAAAAAAGATGATGATATACTATTATTTATATTAAAAGAATATTTAAAACAATCAAAGTCAAAAAACAAAGAAAAGATAATAAGCAACATAATTTGAAGTAGAACAATTGTGGTTCAAAATCAAGAAGAACGAAAAAGTTATATAACTCAAAATAATCCAAATATAAAACAAATGTTAGACCATTATAGTTGTCTTTTGAAAACTATTTTAGAAAAAAACAATGATCCAGAATATAAAAATACTTTACTTAATTTTGAAGCTGACACTGTTTTTGATGGATTAGGAAATCTTATGGAAAATGAAAATGAAAAATATCTTTATTTATATTTAGATAAAATTAGCTCTCTTAGTGTTGATGAACAATGTCGTATCAATCAATTACTTTATAGAAGATGAACTATTGGCAAATTTAGAATATTAAAAATAAAAATAAATAATGGTAATAAATGACGAAAAACTCGAACAGCTGTCAACGGGCATATAGTAGAGGCGACTTATGATTATTCTTCAACTACGATTAAAGAGGAAGATGTGTAATTTTTCAGAAAATAATTAAATATAAAATTTGGCGATATTTTCTGTCAAAAAAAAGATTGACAAAGAAAAGGAGATTCTTATATTGAGATTAAATTTTATATCTTTAATAAATCAATAATGTCCATCTTTGATGATATCAAGAAAATTAACGAATACTGACAAGAATATCGGACAGCTAGAAAATTAGCAAAAACTTTAAATTATATTGATTTTGGTAATTTTGAAAATGTAATAAGGAAAGCAAAGATAACTTGCCAAAATTCATGACAAAATGTAAATGACCATTTCGGCGATATCACCGAGATGGTAGATCTTTGATCATGAAGTCAAAGATGATTTTCTAGTTATAAACTTTCTCGTTATGCTTGCTATCTTATAGCCATGGAAGCTGAATGAGGTAAGTCTGAAGTTGCCTTGGCAAAAACTTATTTTGCTATTCAAACTAGGAAGCAAGAAATGCAAGATCAATATATGGAAGATAACAAAAGACTCTATCTTAGAGAAGAGATGAAAACTCATAATAAAAAACTTATGAGTACTGCTAAAGAAGCTTGAGTAAATAATTATGCAAATTTCAATGACGCAGGATATATCTGATTATATGGGATGAGAGTAAACCAAGTAAAGAAAGTAAAAAAATTAGAAGCATCAGATAATTTGTTGGATAATATTTGAAGCGAAGAATTAGCGGCAAATCTTTTTCGTGCAACACAAACTGAAGCTAAGATAAAAAGAGATTGAATTGTATGACAAAATAAGGCAGATTTGACTCATTTTGAAGTTGGTAAAAAAGTCAGAAAAACAATTCAGGAAATCTGAGGCACAATGCCAGAAAAGTTACCAACAAGCGATCATATCAAAGAAGCTAAAAAGAGAATTAAACAACAGCAGAAATTAAGTAAAAAATAAGGGTCTAGAGTACTTTAGCAACAAATTTTAACATAATTTTTAAGAACTTTCAATAATT
>JBBABP010000069.1:0-5090 GCA_041657585.1 Candidatus Absconditabacterales bacterium
CTTCCGATCTTGTAGTTTGTTTAAATATTTTGAAAAATTTAAAATCTGACTATTTTTTTCGATCCAATGCTCCATCCAATTTTTATTTCAAACTTCCACGTAAAGTTTTGATACATCGTAATTACTGAAAATAAATTTCACCAATCAGAAAAATAATATTTCATCTCCGAAATTTTTGTATCAATAATATCATCTTAAATATGCTTCTTTCATAAACAAATATTATATTAAAATAAATCATCATGAATAATTAGCAATTTATGTTGTAATTCGTAATTCGTAATTTGTAATTCGTAATTTGTAATTCGTAATTCGTAATTTGTAATTCGTAATTTGTAATTCGTATTACCTATAATTCTTCAAGCATCAATGCTTTTTTTATGTTTTCATATCATTTATTAATCTGGTCAACGTCCAATGAACTTGCAATCAATTTTGAGATATATGTTAAGAAATAATAACTTGATTTCAATTTGAATTGTCTTTGTAAATCGTAGGTAGGTAAAGTTTGGTTTAAAAGAGTTATTTCCAAGTTTCATTTTTGCAATTCTTTTTTGGCTTGAAAAAATAAGTCTGAATAAATTTTAAAATCAGAATTATAGTAAAGAGTTGTCCAATTATTTTTGAGATCATTAGTCAAAAGTGCGATATAGCTTTCATATAATTTATTTTCGTTTCTAAGTTTGATCGATGTTTTAGATGCAGGGAATGTCTTGCAAATAAATGTTTGTTGTAAATAAGTTAAGCACAAAGAATTTCAAATTTTCTCAAGTTTCGCTCAATTTAAAATTGAAAAATCTGAAAGTGAAATGGACTCAATTGGCGCATTTCAGTTATAATATGTTTTTCAATTTTCTGGTTTTGGGTAGCAAAATTTATCTAATTGAATGTTATTTTGAAATAGGTAAACGCAGGTCGCTTTGTTTGGAAATTGAAAATCTCAAGTAATTGTTAGTGGAGTGAGTGAATTTAATAATCAGATTAATTTTTTCTTGTGAGTTCAATATTCTAAACGAAATCAACTAGATAAATTTATTGAATTAAGAGTTTCTGATTGTCATTGCGAACCCCGCATTTGCGTGGGTGAAGCAATCTTGTTTTCTTCATAATTATTTATTCCTAACGTTATTTGTTCGCCTAACTTATCAGCTCATTCTGGATTTGGAGTAATAGATAAAATTTGAAATTTTAGTCATGAATAAATATCTGAAATTCAAGTTAAGGACTGAATTCACGAAAGGATTGAAATTTCGTTTCAGCTTAAATTATTTCAAGTTAGGTTTGAAAGTAATGGATTTATAGTCGATCATGTTTTTTGGTCGATTGACGATTGTCAATAGCAAAATTGGTCGATTGTGATTTCTCCAAGGAGTAAATTCACGCAATGAGGATCGTTTGGAAATTGATAATTTCACACAAAAATTTGACTCTGATTTGCGTACAAAATTTCTCATCTGATTGTTTTTTTTGTCGACTGTCAAACTACCTGCAAACGATAAGAATTTAAATTTATGTTTTCGCCTTCGTTTGACTTTAGTTGGACATATTCGTTGTCAGTGTCACTTCAAACTGGATCGTACAAAATTGACAAAATTTTGAGATTTGGCTTGTATATTGGATTTGTGCCTGTATTTTGAACTAAACCAGTCTGTTGCAATGAGCCAGTTTGCTGGGCCGAGCCTGTTTGCGTAACAATTGGGCAAGAATTACAAACAGGACATGATCAACCTCATCAGACATAAACAACCTTAGTTGTGCTTATTCAAGAAGAAATATAATTGAAAAATGTTTGATCATCCAAGGCAGGAGAAAAATTTTTGTTGGTAGCAAAATCTCTTTTACACTCATCTGAACTGGTAAAATAAACCGACCTTGATGGAGTTAGATTTGAAATGACGACGCTGTCCAAAACCTGTCAACTTTGTCCATATATTAGGATTGTTCACGAGTCAGAAATAAGATCAAAATCTGATGTTATGATTTTATTGAGATTTCTATATCAAGAAGCTGAGTTTGAGATGATAATTCTATCCTGATAACCCATAGTTATCGACATAGTAAACTCCTGTTTTAGTGCCGTGCCTGAGAAAATAATGGTTCAGTTAAAGTCGCTTAATCATTGCAACTCTATATATGAAGCATAATCTTCGCTTCATAAGAAGACCTCGCTGATGTTAAATGTCTGATTTAGTCATGACTGGACACAGATAAATTCTCAAGTCGATTCTACTGCGATAAAGTCATTATAAAATCACGGATTAGCTATCCAATCTCAGGAAATATTGATTTTTCTATCAATTGAAGTTCAGGTTATTATGTAAGAATTTCAAGTATAAAGTTTTTCAAATGAAGTGTATGGGCTTGATGTTTGTAATTCGGCAGAAATATTTGCCGGCACAATGAAATTATCAATCTCATTTCAAGAAAAAATTAAGCTGATATTAATTGGCAATGTGTCAGAAATACTCAGTCATTGGGAAACAAAAACAGCGTAAGATTTGTCCAAAACTTGCGATAAATTATCTCAAATCAGAATAGAATGATTTGGTAATATATTGAAATTTTGTGTGAATAATGAAGATTTGATTCATGACAAAGTTAAGTTGCCTGAAAAGTTTTGTGATCAAATATTTGTAAGTTCTATCCACTCATCTGTTCAATCAAAAAACACCTCTGAAATTATAACTGCGGTATAAACTGACTCCTCTGCTCAAGATAAATTAATATCGTAAGTTTTGTCTGCTTCTGGAAGTAATAGTAAAGATGTTCAAGTCAAATTGTTTCAAGTTAAGTTGTCTCAAGTTTGAGTAAATAATGTTCTTCAAGTAATGTTATTTGAAATTCAAGTAAATAAATCAGTTGAAGTAAGTAAGTCAGTTGAAGTAAGTAAATCTACTCAATTTAAGTTGTCTCAAGTTTGAGTAAATAATGTTCTTCAGGTAAGTAAATTATTTCAGGTTATGTCTATCTCATTATTTAAAGTTTGATCTCAAGAAATAAAGTTCGTGTCTAAATCTGCATCTCAAGTTAAGCTGACTCAAGTGGGAATAAGTAAATTATTTCAAGTTAAGTCAGTTCAAGTTTGAAATCAATAACAAAAAGTATTAAACAAAAAAAATGTGAGTAAAACAAGATTAAAAATCTTACTCTTTGACATTAGAAATGTTTAAAAAAGTAAAAGTCATGAATAGGAATGTAGTAACGAAGCAATCTTCTCTGTTTGTCATTGCGAGCCTGCCCGCCTTTTGTTTGGTGGGGAGCTTCTTTGCGACGAAGCAATCTTTTTTTTCCTAACGCTCTATCTTTCACTCTAGTCACTCGTAACCCGTAACCTGTAATTCGTAACTCGTAACTCGTCACTAGTCACTCGTCACTAATATTCTAATATACTACTTATTATCGCCCTCTTTGTCTTTGAAATTTTATTTAAAGTTTCTGATCTAAAAATTTCCAAATCTGAAATTGGATTTTTTTTGTATCAAATATGAGCGAATAATATTTTTGTAAGTTCAGAGTTGAAATTTTCGTCCCTTTGATTTAATGAAATGTCGCCGTAATGTTGGACATAAAATTTTGCATTGTCATTTTGATCGTGAGTCCAAGGGATAGGAATAATTATTAATTTGAGGTTAAAAAGTTTTTGTTCAGCAAGCAGGGTAGTTCATCAACGAGTAATTCAAATATCGCAATTTTGCAAAAGATTGCCCATTTCTTTTTGGCTTAGGAACTTGTAAACATTTACATTTGGCAACGTGTCAAAGTCTGTCGACATATCAGAATTTAGTAAGCCTAAAACAATGTCAAAAATAAATTTTGATTGAAATTCAGAATTTTTTTTGATTATATTTAATATATTTTTATAAAGTTTATTGGATCCTTGAGATCATCATGTGATTAAAATTCTGGTTTTAGTTTCTTGCGAAGAATGTGAATTAATGTGACTAAGTCAGTGTAAAATATCTGCGGATAAAATTTGTCAGACAGTTTGTCAGTTAGGAATAGAGCCGTCAAATCATGTAAAAATTTTATTAGCAAAACGACTGGCTATTTTGTTGACAAGTCATGGATGGGTATCTGATTCATGAACAATAATTTTTTTACGGAATAATATTCAGGCCAAAACTATGGGCAAAGCAACATATCATCATTTGCAGAAGATAACGTTTATTTTGTAATAGAGTAAGTAAAATAAAGATTGAAAAATTCAAATAAGAAAAAGAAATGCATCAAAAATATTTTTTAATCTGTAATCCCATCTCGTTTCTCTGCGATATTTGCCTGAAAAAATTGGGACGAAGATAAGTTGGATTCAGTGTTTGTTATATTGAGATTTTAGAGTTTGAAATGCGTCTTTTTCAAGTGATGTTTTTTTTCCAAACCGATAGATTTTTTTTATTTTGCTTCGATATTCAGGATTTTGGTAGATAAAATCGATCAAACTTTTGATAGGAAAAACATGTCAACCTGTTCATCAACCAGCCATAGCAATATTTAGTTTTCTATTGTCCATATTATTAGTGACGAGTAAATAGTGACGAGTGACGAGTAAATAGTGACGAGTGACGAGTAAATAGTGACAAATAAAGTATTGTTGTTTACTGTTAACTGTTAACTATTCACTACTCACTGCTAACTGTTTTGTCTATATCTTTTGTCTACTTCGTTTCAAGAGAAAATTTGGAACCTGGAACCCTCCACTAATAAGGCGGGCAAGTTTGGAATTAGGAATTAAATATAAAAATTTTTTGTCGTCAATTTTACTGTATGAGACAGTCATTAAAATATCAAATCTAATATTAAACTTAACAAACCGACTCCCCATAAAAATGAGACCCAGTCGGTTTGTTCGTGCGCTTAACATAGTCAAAGATAAACAACAGAATACTAAAATTGACCCTGCCTACCGGCAGGCAGGTAGACTTTTTTGCAAACTTTTTTTGGTAATGAAAAAAGTTTGTCTGCGAAACAATTTTGTTTTGAAAGTTTAAGATTGCTTCGTCGCAAAAAGCTTCCCACCAAACAAAAGGCGGACATCTACGCAATGACGATTTTTTTTGGATAAAAAAATTCCCCGAAAAAAATCGGAGAAT
>JBBABP010000070.1:0-5033 GCA_041657585.1 Candidatus Absconditabacterales bacterium
CGCGGCGTCGCTCCTTCAGGCTTTCGCCCATTGAGGAAGATTCTTGACTGCAGCCTCCCGTAGGAGTCTGGGCAGTGTCTCAGTCCCAGTGAGTGGGGTCATGCTCTCGCACCCCATACCCGTCGTTGCCTTGGTGGGCCGTTACCGCACCAACTAGCTGATAGGCCATAGGCTCCTCTCTAAGCGCCGGAGCTTTAATTAAAAGACTTATGTCCTTTAATACTATCGAGTATTATTCTCGCTTTCGCAAGGTTATCCTCGTCTTAGAGGTAGATTGCCAATGTGTTACTCTCCCGTTTGCCATGCCTGTATTGCTACAGACATTCGACTTGCATGCCTTAGACACGCCGCCAGCGTTCATCCTGAGCCAGGATCAAACTCTCTAAAATTTGATTGACTCTAATTGAAAACTTGCGTTTTCGTATATGATTCCGTTTTTAAAACGGATAAAATTTTTTGTTTTGAATTGATGCTAATTAGCACCAAAATAAACCATCACCATGATTGTTTATTATAAAATTTTTAATGTTCTTAAATAGACAGAAAAAAACAGAGATATAAAACATATCTTAGTTTTTATTAAATATTCTGTTTTATTTTTAATAACCTTATTTTATACTAATAAAATATGGCTGTCAAGCCCCGCTATTAACAGTTAAATCACAGCCGATTTTTGTTTGACTTTTGGCCTATTTCGCGGTATAAATATAGTGTAAATTTATTAAAAAAGACAAAATAATAAAACAATGCGTATCAAATTCCATCGAGTTGAAAGAAAAGAAGCCCCGAGTTTCTCGGCCAATACCCAGATTAAGGCTCTGGAAGTATTTGTAATTGATGAAAATAACGAACCCTTAGGAAAGATGCCTACCGAGGAAGCAATACAGAAAGCGCAGGAAGCGGGGTTTGATTTAGTGGTCGTTAATCCTAAAGCTGAACCTCCGGTGGTTAAGATTGTTAATTTAGGCCAATTGAAATATGAACGGGAAAAAATGGCCCATAAGCAGAAAATGCAGCAAAAAAAGACCGAAACTAAGAATATCCGTCTGTCTTTTCGGATTAGCGACCATGATTTAGAAATGAGGGTCGCCCAGGCCGAGAAGTTTCTATCTAAAGACAATAAACTTAAAGTCGAGCTGATCTTAAGAGGACGCGAGCGCCAATATCCGCAGAAAGCCGCGGAGATAATTAAGGGTTTTGTCACTAAATTACAGGCAAAACCTGAATTTCCTATTGAAATTGAACAGCCATTGACAAATCAGGGCGGAAGATTTACTATAATATTGATAAATAAAAAGTAATAATCGTTAAACCAGGTGTCTACCTGTTTTTTTAATCGGTAAATATATGCCAAAAATAAAGACCCACAAAGCGACTGTAAAGCGCTTTAAGAGAACTGGAAAAGATAATCTGACTCAGCGCAAGCAAGGACAGGATCATTTTAACGCGCGCGAAACTGGAAATACTAGCCGTAGCAAGCGCAAAGATATTTCCGTTAATGACTGCTTCGTTAAGACCGTCAAGACGCTGACTCCTTATAACTAGATAGCTAGCTTTTATTTATAATTTGTAATTGAACATATGCCTAGAGTAAAACGCGGAATGACCCATGTTAAGAAGAGACGGAAGCTTCACCAAGCAGTCAAAGGTTTTAAATGGGGACGCAAAAATTTAATAAAAGTCGCTAAGACTGCTTTAACTAAAGCGGGCGCCCATGCTTATACCGATCGCCGCAAGAAGAAGAGAGATATGCGCGGTCTTTGGCAGATAAAAATTAATGCTTTCGTCCGTGAATTTGGTCTTTCTTATTCTAAATTCATCGGTTTGTTAAAAGCCAATAACGTGGCTGTCGATCGTAAGATTTTAGCCGATTTAGCAGTTAATAATAAAGAGGTTCTGACCGCTTTGATTAATAGAATCCAGAAATAATATGATGTTCGGGATAAAAATTGCTCAAATTGTCGTTTCCATACTTTTAATGGTCGCTATCCTATTGCAAAATAAGGGCGCCGGCCTGGGAGGAGTTTTTGGCGGCACCGGCGGCGGCGTATATATGACTAAGCGCGGCTTAGAAAAAAAACTTTTTGTTGCGACTATTGTTTTAGCCGCTATTTTTATACTCTTATCTTTAGGAGCTGTTATCTTATAGAAACATAAGATTTGTTAGAAGCATAAGCTTTGTGGATTCATTCAAAAACAAAATTACAGCGCTTTGGCGGCGGACAAGAGTAACTTGGCCTTTTTTTGGTTTTTCAAAAAAGAAATTTTTAAACCAAGAGGATTTAGATAAAAAGTTAGTCTATTCTCTATCGCCTCGCAAAATACCGACCAGCCATCAGATGAAGCATGTTAAAAAATTTTTAAATCCTCGAGAATTTTTAATAGTTAAAATATGCCTTTTGGCTATTTTTGTTAATGTTGTTTATTTGGGGATCTCTTTTATCAAAAAACATCTGGAATACCTCCCTGTCGCCGGAGGCGAATATATCGAGGGCAATGTGGGTTATCCGGAAAATATCAACCCTCTTTATGCTGTTAATCAGGATATTGATAGTGATTTGAGCCGTTTAATTTATTCCAGTTTGTTTAAATATGACCAGAATGGGAATTTAAGTGCGGATTTAGCGGAAGATATCGAGGTGAGCGCCGACGGCAAGGAATATACGGTCAGGATTAAAAACGGTGTTAAATGGCATGACGGTACTGATTTAACGGTTGATGACGTCTCTTTTACTTTTAATTTAATTAAGGAGCCGGCGTATCGTTCACCGCTCCGCTCCGCTTTGGCTAATGTAAATATCGAGAAGGTTGATGAACGGACGCTTAAGTTTATTTTATCTGAGGCCTATGCGCCCTTTAAAGAAATATTAACTTTTGGAATTTTGCCGAAGAGCCTCTGGGAAAATATTAACCCTGCTTCCGCCGCTTTAGCCGATCTTAATATGCGTCCGGTCGGATCCGGCTCGTATAAATTTGCCTCCCTTGTTAAGAATAAAAACGGCGAGATGAAAGAATATCGGCTGGCGGCCAATGAAAATTATTATGGTTCCAGGCCGTATATTAAAAAAATAACTTTTAAATTTTTCACTGATTATTCCGAGGCAGTCAAAGCTTTGAATGATAATCAAGTTACCGGGTTGAATTACCTGCCGTTTAATTATCGTCAAGAATTATTAGCTCAAGATTCTTTAAATTTTCACGAATTAGTCCAACCGCGGATTGTTTCCTTGTTTTTTAATTATGATAAAAATAAAGCTCTGGCTGATAAAGAAGTGCGCGTGGCTCTCGCCTCGGCTCTGGATAAGGACAGTTTAATTAATGACGTCTTCGGGGGCGCTTACCAGAGAGCTGACGGGCCGATTCTCGCCGGCAATTTTGCTTATAATGAGGCGATTACTAAATATCCCTATTCCCCGGAAACGGCCGCGGCGACAATTAAAAACAAACCATTAACCTTGACTCTGACCGTTGTTGATTCTGGAGTGAATGTCGCGGTAGCCGAGAAAATTAAAGTTTATTGGGAAAAAGCCGGAGTTGTCGTGACCGTCAAAGCTATCTCCGGAGAACAGGCGGTTAATATAATTAAAGAACGCGATTTTGAGGTTTTGCTTTATGGTGAATCCGTTGGCGGTGATCCGGATGTTTATGCTTTCTGGCATTCCAGTCAGATTGGATCCCGCGGCCTTAACCTCGCCGCTTTCAACAGCGCCGAGGTCGATAGCCTTCTGGTAGAAGCGCGGACAGCCGTCGATAATGCCGATCGCATTAATAAATATAAAAAATTCCAAGAAATAATCACTAATGATTTGCCGGTTATTTTTCTTTATTCTCCGACATATACTTACGTCCAGGAGCATCAATTAAAAGGTTTTACCGGAACAACAATTATCGAGCCCGCCGATCGTTTCAGCGGTGTCAGCGGCTGGTACTTAAAAACTAAAAAGAAAATAAATTGGTAGCCGAATTTTTTCGCGCCATCTTCTTATAAAAAGAGCTTTAGCTCTTCTCATTTAATTAAATATGAATTTTAAACAACCTTCACCGGCACACAATGCCGGTGCACCTGGTATTCGTACCCGGTCCGGCCAGACGCCAGCGTCTCGGCCGACGCGCAACAAGCCAGCCAGCCGTTTGCCTTTGCACCGACCGACTTTTAGCAACCAATCTAGCGTTAAGCCAGCTCCGCGGATGACTAATGAACCCGGATTAAAAATATATCCGCTCGGCGGACAGGAAGAGGTCGGGCGTAATTGCACAGTTTTTGAATATGATCAGGATATTATTATCTTAGATATGGGCCTGCAGTTCCCCGAGGAAGATATGCCGGGCATTGACTATATTATTCCTAATGTTTCCTGTTTACGCGGCAAAGAAAAGAATATCCGCGGGGTAATTTTTAGCCATGGCCATCTTGACCATATCGGCGCCGCCCCAATTCTTTTGGAACAATTAGGTAATCCGCCGATTGTCGGTATGAAACTGACTTTGGCCATGATTAAACACCGTCAGGAAGATTATAAACGGGGCACGACCAAAAATTTGAAAGCCATCACTATAAATTCCATTAATCAGAAGATAGCTTTGGGAAAATTTCAGATTAGTTTTTTTCAAGTCGAACATTCGATTATTGATGCTGTCGGAGTAATTATTAGTACGCCGCATGGAACAGTCATTCATCCCGGAGATTGGACAATGGAAAGCGACCCGCTGGAAGGGCCGGTGGTCGGCTATACCCAATTGGCGCAACTGCCCTCCCCGCGTATTTTAATGCTGGAGAGTTTAGGGGTATCATATTCGGCGGAAAGAGTCTCGGTTAAAGTAACTCTGAACAATTTAGAGAAGATTATCGGCAGCGCGTCCGGCCGTGTTATTATCGGCACCTTCTCTTCTCAATTAGAGCGCATCACCCAGCTCTTGGCCTATGCGGAAAAGATTGGTAAAAAAGTCGCGCTTGATGGCTATAGCATGAAGATGAATGTGCGCATCGCCCAGGAACTCGGCTATATCCCGGCTCATAAGAATATTCTTATTCC
>JBBABP010000071.1:0-4656 GCA_041657585.1 Candidatus Absconditabacterales bacterium
ATTGCAATACCAAGTCAAATCAGCTTAAAATTTTTCGAAACAATTCAATTATAATGCGGTGCGCTTTTTTTTCATTTTTCGCTCATAAAAAAATCGAAGCTTGTTTTAATCGCTTTTATCAAAGTATCGGTGCAGTCAGATTTATTACACTTGTAATAACCTCGTCACAAACTCTCAGAAAACAAAGTTCAAACACCTGTAAGCTGAACTCAATTATTTTTAAACCATTCATTAATGCTTTTATAATTATAATATCAGTCTGTAATTTTTCTTACGTGTGTAACTTTTCAACTCAAATTTACATTAATCTCATTTGCCCAAATATTTGCTGTCTTTTGCAAATTCAGATTATACGCGTATCAACTAAGTCAGACGTTATTTCTTTCTTTATTGTGCCACGACAATCGACTTTGCAAAACTTTAAAAACATTCACATTATTTATTCCAGTCGTGCAGGCAGTTTTGGCGTTACAATTAAATCAACTTTCAGCAAAAGAAAAACTTAATCAAAAAAATATGCTAACAAAAATAAAAAAAATTAATCTGATTTTAAATTTCATTATTTTTTTCATTTTAATAAAAATAAATCACTTTCAGTCTAAAAATTTCTATCCCAATTTCAAACACAAAAAAATCTGACTACATTTCTGCAATCAGATTTTTTTAAATATTTTATAATTTTTTTAGTTTCTACTTTTTACTTTCACCTTTTTCCTTTAACCTTGTCCCTATTGTTCTAATCTTCGTCTAATTTTTTAACTTTACCAGATCTTTCTTCAATTATTTTTTTAGAAACTCATTCAGGAACTTTTTCGTAAGATGCAAATTGCATCGTGTAGTTTGCTCTTCATTGAGTGTTTGATCTAAGATCTGTCGCATATCCAAACATCTCTGCTAAAGGCACTCTACATTTTATCACGGCAGCATTTCATCTTTTGTCCTGTCATTGAATCATTCATCTTCTACTACTCAAATCACCCATCACATCTCAAACATAATCTTCAGGAGTTACAATTTCAACGTCCATAATCGGTTCTAACAAAACTGGATTCGCTTTCATAAAGGCATCTTTAACTGCTCTATAAGTTGCAACCTTAAACGATATTTCAGATGAATCTACATCGTGGTAAGATCAATCGTATGGACTAACTCTTACATTTATTATAGGATATCACGCCAAAATTCATTGTGCGATTGTTTCTTTTGCTCATTTGTCTATCGCAGGAATAAATTCTTTTGGGATTACTCATCCAGTCACTTCATCGTTGAATTCATAATCTTTTCATTCAATTTTATCCAATCTCAAAAGTACATGTCAGTATTGCCCTCTACCTCAAGTTTGTCTTTTAAACACTCATTCTCAATTTGCTGATTGAGTAATGGTTTCTCTATAAGCTACTTGTGGTTTTCCTGTGTTTACTTCTACTTTATGTTCTCTTTTTAATCTATCAACAATAATTTCCAAATGTAATTCTCACATTCATCAAATAATAGTCTGATTACTTTCAGGATCTGAATGATATTTGAAAGAAGGATCTTCGTATGCAAGTTTAGATAATGAGATTCACATTCTTTCTTGGTCAGCTTTTGATTTTGGTTCAATCGCGATATGGATTACTGGTTCAGGGAATGTCATTTTCTCCAACAAAATAGGATGTTTAATATCGCACAAAGTATGTCATGTCCTCGTATCTTTTAATCATAAGAATGCACAGATATGTCATGCATGAACTTCACTTATTTCTTCTCTTTTGTTTGCGTGCATCAACAAAAGTCTTCAAACTCTTTCTTTTTGCCTAGTCAATGGATTCAACAAAGCGTCTCAAGATTTAATCACTCAAGAATAAACTCTAACGTATGTAAGCGTTCCAACAAAAGGATCAGTCATAATTTTAAATGCTATTGCAGAAACTGGTTCGTCATCAGATGGCATTCTTTCAATTATTTTAGTTTCATCATCTGGATCAAGTCATTTCATTGCTCATCTATCCAAAGGACAAGGAAGATAATCTATGACTGCGTCCAACATCAATTGTACTCATTTATTTCACAACGCAGATCAGCACAAAATAGGATAAAGCTGATTTGTTTTTGTTCATTGTCTGATAGCTTTTTTTACCAATTCTATATTTATATCTTCTCCTGCTAAAAATTTTTCAGCCAATTCGTCATCAAACATAGAAATTTTATCCATCAACATTTCTCTATATTCCTCAACTTTTTGTTTCATATTTTCTGGCACTTCATGTTCTATTGTTTCAATTCATTTGTCTCATTCAAACGTGTACATTTTTTGTGTTAAAATATCAATGATTGCTGTAAATTCATCTGCTTGTCAAACTGGAAGTTGTATTACAACTCATTTATCAGTTATCCTAGATTGAATAGATTCAACAGACATATAAAAATCCGCTCACAATTTATCCATTTTATTTATAAAAATTATTCTGGGTACTCAATATTTATCAGCTTGTCTTCGAACAGTTTCGGTTTGTGGTTCTACTCATTGAGAGCTATCAAGTAATGCGACTGCTCAGTCCAAAACTCTCAAAGATCTTTCAACTTCAACAGTGAAATCAACGTGTCAAGGAGTGTCAATAATATTGATATGATAGTCCTTCCAAAAACATGTTGTAGCGGCAGAAGTAATTGTAATTCATCTTTCTTTTTCTTGTTCCATCCAATCCATTTCAGCAGCACCATCATGTACTTCTCAGATTTTATGTTTTTTGCCAGTATAAAACAAAACTCTTTCTGTTGCGGTAGTTTTTCATGCGTCTATGTGCGCCATGATACCAATGTTTCTGACTTTATCCAAAGATTTTCTCTCGGCCATATTAATAAAATTTAAATTTATAAAAAAACTGACTTGAAAATGCATTTTACAAATTAACTTCATTTTTTCAAGCTAAAATTTACAATAAATAATGTCTTTCAGAATTAGAAATTATGCAAATTTTTTTCTACAGTTTGTTTAATTTATATATTTAATCCACAATTATTTTTCTTACCACTGCTAAAGCAGGGTAAAATAATCTTTTAAGATTATTTTAACTCTTTATCAATTCCATATTTCGCTAAATAATAATTTTTTGCTTTTTTATTTTCAGTCAGTTCTTTATCAAACCAATCAGGAACAATAAATTTTTCACTATCTTTTTCACTATCAAATTCTACTTCAACCACACTCAATCATTTTAAAATTCATTTATAAATATCTAATTCAATTATGTGATTCAAATATGGAATTTCATAACGAGTTTTTTCCAAAAAAACATTTCAAACTGATTTCCAATATTTTTCAAATTCTTCTTTATTTATTTCATTTTCATCTTCTTGTCTTATCAGCCCAGATCAGGTTTTAATTGTTTTGGAATAAACATTTCATTCTTTTCTGATTCTAAAATGTTTTCAATCTTCGTTTTCAATATAACCTTGGATAATTTCTTTTTTTACAAAATTTCAAAGATTATCTGGAATCTTTTTTATCAAAAATTTTCTTTCTATTTCCAAATGTTTCATAATTAAATGAAAGCAATAAAAGCTAAGAACCTGCCTGCGGTAGGCAGGAGCAAGATAAAGCTGTAGAAAGCCTTTTTGCTTTAGGGCTTTTTTAGCTTTGTAACCTTTGTAGCCTTTGTAGCTTTGAACCTTTCTACATAAATATATCTCTCGGCTTTGCTCATTCTTGAGGTCAGATTAATCATTTTTCTTCTATTATATCCATAATTCTTGCTGCACGTGCAAATCCCACTCCTAATTTTCTTTGTAATAATGTTGCCGAAGCTTTTCTTGTTTGAGAAATTATATTTATAGCTTGTTCAACTAATTCGTCATCGCCACCATTTCATCATCAATAAAAAAGTTGATCTCATGCCTCTAATTTATTTTCCAAAACATTCATAATATCCTGATTATAAATGTCTTCTTCAGTTAGTCATCACATATATTTATTTTTTAATGTTTGTGCTATTTTTTCTATTTCATCAGTTGAGACAAATGGAACTTGGATTCTTACAGGTGATTTTGTTGATGGATCCATATAAAGCATATCTCATTTTCCAAGTAATGTTTCTGCTCATTTTCTTCCAAGTATTGTTCTGCTATCAATTTCAGATACTGTTCCAAATGCCATCCTTGTAGGAATATTTGCTTTTATCAATCACGTAATTACATCTACTGATGGCCTTTGTGTTGCTATAATTAAATGAATTCCAACGGCACGAGCTTTTGCAGAAATATGTGTAATGCAATTTTCAACATCTCTTTTGTTTTTAGAAAGCATCAAACTTGCTAATTCATCAATGACAAAAACAATGCGATACATTTTTTCTCAAATTATTTTCAAATTATATTCATCTATATTTTTAACTCTTTTTTCTTTTAATATTCCATATCTTTTTTCCATTTCATGTTCTGTCCGTCTAAGAAGTTTCAATGCCTTTTCTGGTTCGTAAACTATTGGTGCAAGTAAATATGGTAATCACGAATAAAGCTCAAGTTCTACCTGTTTGGGATCTACCATCAAAAATTTCAATTCAGATGGCGTATTTTGGTACATCAAAGAAATAATAAAATCATTAACTCAAACTGATTTTCCTGATCACGTTGCTCATGCGACAAGTAAATGTGGCATAGATTCCAAAGTTTTGATTA
>JBBABP010000072.1:0-4119 GCA_041657585.1 Candidatus Absconditabacterales bacterium
TTTACTATAGGGATAATAACCTTTGATCTTATAAATTTTTTATATCTTCAATCCAAAGGATTGACCGCTAAAGCAACATCGGCAAAAATTGTTTCTGGATTTGTCGTTGGAACTATTAATAAATCTTTTTTTGTGTCAATAAAATATCTCAAATTATATTTTTTTCATTTAATTTTTTGAAATTTAATTTCATCTTCAGACAAAATAGTTTGCTGTTCGTTACTTCGATAAGAAACAAAAGGTTGATTTGAAATGATTGATTTATCAACTAAATCAATAAATAATTTTCTAATTTTGATAGAATTTACTTCAGAAAAAGAAAATAATGCTTTATCAAAATCCATAGATAATCAGAGTAATTTCATTATTTTTAAATTATCATCTTTTTGTTTATTCAAAATTTTTAGATTCTGATTATAATTATTTTTTTTGTTATGGCTCAATCAAGAATAATACATAAAAGGAGAATTTAAAACATTATTTCATGATATATTTAAATATTTCACAAATATGTCTTGTAAAATAATTTTAAATGCACTTCCAAATCAGATTTTTTCACTTGCGTCAAATGGTAATTGAAAAATCATAGTATCATCTTTTTGTTCTTTTTTTGTTTTAGGCAATTTGTAACAAAATTTTCAATTCTCTTTATAAGAATTATAAATCTGATTTTGAACGTTATGATCATATTTTTTAGAAAAATTAACCATAAGAAAAAACTTATTTCAAAATAAATATTTAAATTATTTTATTCTTTGGAATAAATATATAATTTATAAATACTATAAACAAATAAACTAACAATTACAAAAAGTAATAAATTTTCCATAGGTCAAACTTGAACTTTTTTTACATTATCTATTTTCAAAGAGCTACCATCTTTACAAATAGCTTCGACTACATAATAAGCATATTCATTTTTTTTTGATAATTTGTTGAATGGATATTCAAATTTATTTTCTATACTTTCTCAAACTTTTTTCATATCGTCAGTTTTGTCTGTTTCATATTCTGATCTATAAATTATATATTTTTCAACATTTTGAACTGCCGTCCAAACAAGAAAATGTTTATCTCAAATTTTTTGATCATATATTTCGATTCATTTGACGATACAAGTGATATCTTCTCAAATTTTTGCTTGTGTAATATCTGATGGCGTTCAAGCTATATCTCAATTTTCGTCTAAAGGAGTAATTTGAAAATAATAAATTAATCACGTATTTAAATTTTGAACTGAAACTTGATTTGTATCAACAAGAACAAATTGATCTAAGGAATTTTGCGTAGTTCAATAACTGAGTTTATATTTAACTGCCGTTCAAATAGCTTCCCGTGTAACATTCAAAATCGTTTTATCAACAGAATCAGAATAAAGTCTAACTTTTCATATTGATGCACTTTTGGAAACAATTAAATTTGTGATATTCAAATAATCTTTTTTTATTCAAGCAGACATTAGACTCAAAGAAACTTCTATTGTTCAATCCAAATCCATCATCAATTCTTTTGAAAAAGATCAAGCATTTTTTCTGTCCATTGGACTTGTTTTGCCATTACTTAATTTTAATTCCACAGAACTAACAGAATCGCTAGTGCTTACAATAAAATTTGCTTTAGTTCACTGTTTGATTTTACCACTAGGCAATATTTGCACACTATTAAAAACTCAATCAGCAATAGGAGAATATGCAAATTTGATAATATCTGATTCTCACAAAATAACATTATTTACATCAACTATTTTTACTTGCAAAGAATTATCTCACTGTCTTGTTCAAGTGATATATAAATTAAATTCTCAATTGGAATCTGTATTAGAACTGTTGATTATTTGGTCATTTAAGAAAACTTGCAAAGGAGAGTTTGGTAGTTCGGCAATAGATCAAATAACATTTATAAAACTATTTTTTTCTATTCATCATTCAACAGGGGAAATTAAATTAATAATTTTGTCAGATGTTGAAGAATGAACATTACCCACTATCACATTTTTTTCTCATTTTACAGATTCATTGACTATATCAAAAGCCTGAACAGAAAAAGTTCATTCAGATTTTATTTGAAGTCATTTTGAAAAAACTTTGACTCACTGATCTTGTGGCAAAAAACTATAAAGTCAGTCGTTTGGCACGATATATCAATCAGGATTTATTCAATTAACTTCTATTATCACATCTCATTGATAATCTTTGACTATAGATCAATCAGACTTAACTGCTTTGAGTGTTATATCAACTGGCTGATTTGCTTCGAAAGAGCTAGGTTCTACTTCTATAATAAAAGCATCTGGAGAATCTGACGCATTCAAAGAAAATTTTAATCAAAAAGTTAAAACTAAAAATAAAAATGTAAGAAAAATTTTTATATTTCAGATTTTTTTGATATTATTGATTATTTTTTTCATAATCTATTTTTTGTTATAAAATAATTTATTTGTTATGAGTCTGATTTTTTTGCAAATTTCATATAGATAAAGATTTTTCTTTGCCATTGGATAAATATAATTTTGACTCAGCTAAAATAATATTTTTATTTTCTCAACTAAATGGTAGCATCAAAACACTCTGATTATTGTCCAAACCTTGAATATCAGAAATAGTGATAGTTAACGAATTTGCAATGTGGTCACTAACTTGGAATTTTCACTGTCAGGATAAATTATTTGTATCTATATTTATGATTTTTGGTTCAAATATTATATAAAATTTAATTTTTGCAAAATCTTGAATACCAGAAGAAACAAAAATATCCAATAAATTGTTCGAATTTTTGTATGCTACATCTCGATTATTTTTTTGTATAAATTCTTTTTCCTGAATTGACAAAACGCTAGCTTGGAAGATATCAGAATTTTTGCTAACATAAAACAAAGCTAAGGCAAATATTCCAGCAAAAATCATAATAAAAAAATTTTTTTTGATTAGATTAAATGTGACTTTTTGCATAAATTATAAGTTCAAATTAAAGTATGAATTTTTAAAAAAACTATGTAGTCAAATAGACTTTAATTTTTTAACTACAAAAATCAAATAAATGTTATCTGATTTTTGCAACTAAAGTAAGTAAATAGAAAAAATTATTTTACTGATCTTTATCTAAGCAGTAATTTGTTTAATAATGTATATCATCTGATTTATAATCACAAATTTTTTTAAATCGATTGATTTCGGATGATTTTAGTTTTCTAATATTTGTAACTATTTTTTTATTTGCTTTAGTAAAATGAAAACGAGTTCGAAATTTTTTTGTGAAATTTCTAATTAATTTTTTTTGATTTTATAAGTTTTGTAATTATTATACCGAACCGTTTTCGAAATCTGTAATTACTTCACTTTGTTTGTAATTAAAGTTTCTCAAATCGTCGGTATAAATCAATCATCCAAAAAAACTTCGTTTCACTGGTTTTTTTGGCGGTTGAGTATAAAAATTCATAGATAAGAATATACAATTGACTGAATTTTCTATTTTGAAAATTCTTACAAACTGTCAAATTTTTTCTTTATTTGGCTTTAATCAGTTTTTTTGTAGACAATATCTGAATGAAAAAATAAATAAGTTAACAAGAAAAAACACAAAACAACAATCGATACTGTCAGATATGTTGATTTATAATTTAGGCTCATATTGTACAAACTATGCAAACCAAATCCAAAAATAATTCAGATTAAAGTAGATATAATTATT
The DNA here is from genome assembly GCA_041657585.1 of Candidatus Absconditabacterales bacterium. Lineage (GTDB taxonomy): Bacteria > Patescibacteriota > Gracilibacteria > Absconditabacterales > Absconditicoccaceae > JBBABP01. The sequence goes on from JBBABP010000072.1 coordinate 3,688, forward strand.
TTTTTGGAATTGAAAATTTTGATGGAAATAAATGCTATTAACCCAGAACAGACAACGTGTAAAAGCGTGCTAATTAAACCTCTTCCGACAATCAAATTCAAAACATTGCTTTGATGCTGGACAATAATTGCATTGACAATATAAAAAATATTTTCTATCAATCCAAATCATAGTCAAACTAAAATACAAAAAAATATTAAATCAGTCTGATTTTTTCTATTTTCAGAAAAAAATAAATTGTTGGCAGCGGAAAATTTCATGTACTCCTCTGCGTATGCCGAAATTAAATAATATAACATCAAAAATCATATCCCGCTAAAATATCACGCATAAGAAATTAGAATAAAAAAAACCGCGAAAATAAATATTATTTCAATGATTTTTTTGTATCGATTTTTGAATATCATCGTAAGTAATATTACAAAAATAATG
>JBBABP010000073.1:0-3983 GCA_041657585.1 Candidatus Absconditabacterales bacterium
TCTTCTTGGAGTATTAAAATTATTTTGTTGATTATTTCATGTATTGTTTCTATTATTTCTGTTTATTCTGCGTCATCATCAAGTATTTTCATTTCATCTATCTGGATCATTGTCAGGAGATTTGAAAGTATTCATAAATGCATAACCTGGTATTGAAGCACTAGTTGGTCAAGTATGCCCTATTTTGTCCAATGATCATTCAACTATTCTTTGTGTCACATCATTAACATGATCTCAGGCATTAATAGTAAAATAATCAGGTTTGATTATAATATTGCCGGCGTTTGTGCTATCGTTTAATGATCTTGCAAGTTGTTCCAATCATTCTGAACATCTCATTCATTGAAGATAGTCATTTGTATATCATTGAGTCCAAGAAGCTTCTCGTGGTTTAGTTTGCAATTGGTCAATTAAATTTTGTTTTGTTGTTGCACTAAGATTTGTCATATTATTTATATTTGTAACGACTTCATTTATTTTATTAGTATATGCTTCAGATCATAAAGATCAATTGATATCTCATACTCATTTTATAAGATGAGTTGCATCTGTATTTGCTCAATAAGAAAATTGTATAGTCTGATTTGCACTATTTGGATCATTAAAAACATCTTTTGACATATTGTAAATATTATTCGATCATGGGGCTTGGTGTCATCATAGTCAAAAATTATCTTGAGTATTTTGTAAATGAGTTTTGACTTCATGTCACTTTGAACTGAACAAACTAGATGCAAGATATGACAATCAGAATGCTATTCATCATGCTCTCAAAGCTCATCGAATAGCTTTTTCTTTTTGACGAGAACTAAATCTTTTTCTTGCCTGATTGTAACCAATTTGATCTATTTCATCTCATGTTCCATATTCAATTCTATCTCTTGTGTCTGCATAATAATTGTTTCATCTAAGCGTAGCTAAATCTATTCATAATCTATCTGCTGACGCTAAAATTAATCTATGTAATTTTCTATAATCTGATTCAGCAACATCAAATTTTTCTGATCATACAAAATTTTGTCATTTATTTTTTTTTGATGTTTCTGCATGAAAATCCAAACGAGCCAATCAATCTGATACGTATTGCTCTAATGTACTTTGCTCTATTGATGTAAGTTCTGTTTGTGAATTTAATAACGTCTCAATATTTGTATTTAATTGAGGAGTAATAGATAATTGATCTTGGGTTGTTTTTACATAACCGACATATTGTCTTACTTCTCTTGCCTTTTTGCCCAATCATAAGAAATATAAAAAGTTTTTTCTTAATCAACTCATTGGCTCAACTATATTCATCAAGCGTTCACGTTCTTGGCGATTTTCAGAAAGATTAACGGCCTGATTTCTTTGATATCATTTGTGCTCTTTGTTATAATGTGCAAATTTTGCAAATAATGTTTTTAATGCTGACGCTCATCAAACATATCAAGCCATAGCTAATGGTCAGAATCATAATAACATTCATGGAGTAACTACTGCTGCAACTTTGGTTATTCACCATAGCCATCCAAAAGCTTCAGATAGTCATGGATGTTTTCTTGTTCGTTTTTCTGATAATGGTTTATCTAATCGATTTCAAATTTTTGTAAATGTTCATCATTCTTGTCTAACATTATACGCCTCGTCTCATTTATTTAGAAGTTGTAATTTTAATTTCATTGTTTGTGCTGATATCATTTGCAAAGCTCCATTATGGGACTGCAATCTTCTGATTTCTTGCATAGCATTTGGATCGTCTAATTTAATATTTAATTGTTTTAAAAAGTCAGGATTAGATTTGTATCTGCTTATATAATTTGCTATTTCTGGTCTACAATAAGCACTAAAAACATTTGAAGTTTCTAATGGGTTCCTTCTTATATGATCTGAAATTTTATAAACTAAACTTTGATGATCTCTAAAAGAATTTAATTTTTCTAAAATATTTGTGCTTATCTGATCCATATCATTGTGCTTTAATAATTCTTGTATTGGTCTTCGATTAGGTTCAGTAGCTGTTGTTGGTCTTGTATTATCTAATGGTGGTCTGCGAGTTAATATTGAATTAAATTGTGTTCTAAATTGAGCATCATTTATTGTTGCATGCCAAGGTGGCATAGTGTTTGGATTTCAAACTAATTGGTCCACTAATGCGTCAATTGCCTGACGTGTATTTGGATAATTATCTGCGTCTATATCTGTAAGTACTTGATCTATTTTGTCATTTAAATTATTTGACTCTTCCATTTCATGACGATCTGCTGCAGATACTGATGCATCATCTCGATTTAATCAATTACGTCATTTCATAAGTTGGCGAGTTAATTTATCTTTTATAAATTGTCTTCTCAAAAATAAATTTAATTTATCTGGCCGACTCCAAGGTTTGTATCGAGTTGTTTTTCTATATCTTTCTCTAAGTATTTCTCAAGCTTCACGTTCTGCTATTGCGCGATTTACTTCTGTTGTATTTGATATTGTTGCTGTGATTTCTTTTTGATGGTTTGGTGTTGGTGCTGGTGTTGGTGCTGGCGCTGGTGTTGGCGCTGGTGTTGGCGCTGGTGTTGGCGTTTTAATTCTTAAAAATTTCCAAAGATTTTTTTTTGATATATAGCTAACATAACTTTTTTTACCATCTTCTATTATGTAATAATCAATGTCTATAAATTTTTCCAATTCATCATCAGTAGTTATTTCACATATAAATCAATTTTCATCATGTTTGTGTAATCTAGCAACTTGCGTTGATCATTTCTTAATTATAAGAGTGGCACCTATTCTCATTTGATCTATTTTGTCTTTTAATAATTTTTTGTCATTAATGTTTTTGCTATCCATATCATATATAATTTCATTTTCTTTTTTTATATTTTTATTTTCATTTAATTGTAATTTTAATTTTTTGATTTTTTCGTCTTTTTCTTTAATTTGCTCTTCTTGTTTTTCTTTTCGATTTTTTACACTTTCAATAATTTCTGAAATTTTTTGATTTTTTTCTGATTTATTTTCCTTTCAATCATCTATAACTAATCAATTATTTTCATCAAATTTTAACTTTTTAACTTTTGTTTCATCTTTATTCTCATCAGATTTTTCATCTTCAATTATTTTTTTTATTTTTTCTAATTGTTTTTCTGTTCGTTTAATTACAAAATAAGTTTCATTTCAATTTTTTTTGCTAACTAAATCAATTTTATTCTTGTATCTTTCAGCAATTTCATTCAATGTATTATAACATAATTTCGACACCTCTTCGGCTGTTTTGTTATCTGCAAACTTATCTGTAGATTTAAATTCTATCATATTTCAACTATCTAAAATCAAAATTTCCGCAAACTGAGTATCTAATTTTTCTAATATTTTTTCATATCAATCTGGTTTTTTTGTTATTAAATCTTCATATATTTTTATAATTTTTGGATATTGAGGTTGATTTATAGAAATTATTTTTCATTTAAAATTTATTTGTCATCAAGGTAATCATATATTGTTTCAAATTTTTCAATTATTATACCTATTTTGAGACAATCAATAAGCTAATTCATTTCTATTTATCATTTTATTATCAACATCCAAAGTTTCCAAAAGTTCAAGTTTGGCTTTTTTGATAACAGAATTTTGCGTCTTCTCGTTAGAAGATTCTGAAATGACATTGAAAGTTGCTTTTGTCGGATTATGCATTTGCGTTTTTAAAAAATAATAAATATATTATAGGGCTATAGAAAGCTTTAAAAGCTAAGAGAGCTATAGAAAGCTTTAATTTTTTTAGCTTTGTAGCTTTGAGGCTTTTTAGCTTTGTGACTTTATATAATTATATCCCTAAATGTAATTTTTGTCAAATTTTGAAGCAGTAAATAATTATTGGAAATAAGCGTCAAAACTTGCGATGACGAAATCCTTGTTGGCGATTAAACAATTGGCTATTTGTAAATTTTATAAATAAATTGTTAAAATTTGATTTTGAGAAAAATAATTAAAAAAATCTGACTATTTATTTTTTAATC
>JBBABP010000074.1:0-3881 GCA_041657585.1 Candidatus Absconditabacterales bacterium
AGATTTAATTAAATTTAATGCTCATGATATTTTTTGGTGTTCTTTAGGATTAATTCATAGTAAAATCTCACTATAAATTTTCTGTGCTTCTTTGTATAATTCCGAATCTTTTCAAAAATAATTCTGACACGTTTGCATTGTCGTATTTCAAAATCAATCTATTCTATTTTCTAATACAATATCATCTTTTTCTTCTATTGCCTGTTTTAATGATTCAAATCATAAGTAAATAGAATCAATTGAATCTAATCTTTTGTTATTCATAAGAATGAGTAAAAAATTAAATTTATTTATCAGAGTTTTTATTTTTTGTCTAATCTCATTTTGAATATACTTACAAATATTATAACGGCCACAATAATATCTAATATTGATCGAATTTCACGACCAAAATATATTGGTGATATCGGATTGTAAAGTATAGCACTAATGCCGAAAATCCAAATCCATGTACTTTGTTTGTTTTCATATGCAGAATATGCTAAATATGCAGTTAATCAACAAACACCCCAACGTAAAATTTGGTAATAAAAATAAGGATTGTTAGCTAATGCCACAAAAAGTATTATAATGGCGATAAATTTTATAATTATGATTGGTTGGATTGTTTTTATTTTTAAAAGGAATAATTTAAACATTGATTCAATATGAAAATTAAAATTGCTCTTCTGTTAATTCTTTTAAAGAAATAGATAAGAATACACATAATAAAAGAACTAAAATGCTGTAGATTACTTTTATTATATTTGGAGTTTCCTGTCAAAATCTCCAAATACCTATTATTCTATCTATTGTCATAATTATTAAGACTATGATAAAAATTATTCTTCAACTTCTTTTGTTTGAAACAAGTTTAAATAGATATGCTGTTAAATATGCTATTCAAGTAATTAAAAATCCTCGTACCATAAAAAATAGCCCTCATAAGAAAATGATTAAGAATATGAATCGTCCTAATGATAAAGACGCAAACATTGTGAGCAATAGTCAAATGGCTATATGAAATAATCGGATTGTAAAATATGAGAGTATGAAAAATCATAAATATTTTAGGAATCTTAATATGCGATTAGATCATTTATTGCATTTGTTGTTATTGTTTTCTTTTAAAACCTGATTTAACCATTCTCAACAATATCTACATTTTTTAGCTACATCTTGAATCTCTTCTCAACAAAAAGGACAATTTTTCATTTGAATTATTTTATAGAAAGTAAAAAGATAATTTAATTTAAATATTTTCCAAATAATTTCTACTAATTCCAATAAAAAGTTAATTTGTATAAAAAAATATGTTACCCAATCTCGTAACTAATTTCGTTACTTTCAACTCGTTGAATATCTTTTCCTTTTGTTACGCCGATAAGGTCGTCGATATAATTTTTTGTGATTAATAAATATGTCGCGTCTCATTTGATAATTAATTTTTCTAATTCAGCTCACATAGAAATTTGTTTCTCTGTTTTGTATTTCCTAACAAACTCTACGATATTCAAAAATCATCAAAAATCAGATTTTATTTTTTGTATATTTTGAAATTCTGGATAATTATTTATTTCAGGATAAGAACAAAGATGCAAAGAATTTGTTGAATTAAACTGCTTGAAATAGTCATGATAAATTTCTTCTGTCACGTGTGGCATATAAGGTGCGATAAGCCTGATAATTGCGTAATAAACATTGTACAATGTCCACTGCCCCGCTAATTTTTTTGATTCGCCGTCTTTGAAAAGTTCTGGTTTGTAAAGTCTGAGTTTAACCATCTCTAATAATTGTCGCAAAAATCTTTTCGGAAAAAATCTTCAAAACAAATTTTCGCCAAACCATATTCATATTTATCAAGATAATTTTTCATTGTTGAAATAACTTCTGTCAGCCTGATTAAAATCCGCTCATCAGTTGGCAATAATTTTACTGATGAAAAATCTGATGGAGTGAACGAGTCCAATTGCATTTTCACAAACTGAAAAGCATTCCAAAGTTTAGTCACTAATTTTTGTCAGTTTTTCAAATCATTATCATCAAAAAAAGTATCTTTACCTAACTGCATTCCAAGTGCTCGATATCTAACAGCATCTGCTCACCAAGTTTGAATTAAAGATTCAGGATCAAATTTTGCATTTCATTTTGATTTCGAAATTTTTTCTCATTTTGTGGCAAGCAAAAATCACGAAACCATAATATTTTTGAATGGAATTTGTCAGTCCCTAAAATAAGTATGAAGTGTGGTGTAAAGCAACCGCGTGCGGATAATGTCGTGCGATTGTGGTCTGAGGGAAAATATTTTGAGTATATCAATCTCTTGCAAGAAAAGTCTGATTGATAAATGGTGTTAGTCATGAAGTGAACCAAGTATCAAGAACTAAAATTTCTGGTCTTACTTGATCAGCCGAATATCAATCTGGAATATCTACAGTTGGGTCTATCATTCATTTTGATAACTGCTTATCATCTGGCAAAATAATTTTGTCGTCTTTGTCGTATCGAACAGGAATTGGTATTCAATATTTTCTTGAACGAGAAATATTTCGATCTCGTTGTAAATTATTTATCCAATCATCCGATCTTTTTTTCATAAAACTTGGAAACCGATTCATTTTCTCGTTTTGTCAGAGTAAGATTTCTTTTTTGTCTAATAAATTTACAAACCGCTGTTTGACTGGCAAAATTTCTACTGGGACTTTACCTCTTTCTGATATTTGTTTGGATTGAATTATTGGATCTCTTTTGACTATAATATCTCACTTGGATTGGAATATTTCCATAATTTTTTCTCTTGCGTCTTGAACTTTGAGTCAGTCTATTTCTGGTATTCATGAATTTTGAATTTTACCATATCTATCTATGACTATGTGTTCGCCTAAATTATGTTTTTTGATCCAGTAAACATCCACTTCATCACCATAACTACAGCACATCACAATTCAGGTTCATTTATCCATTTTTACTTTGTCGTCAGCGAGTAATGGAACGCTTTTGCCAAGAGGAGTTGTGATTTTTTGTCACACATATTTTGCAAATCTATTGTCATCTGGATTAATAAATACTGCCAAACAAGCAGGTATCATTTCAGGTCTGGTTGTTGCTATAATTAATTTTTCTCAATTTTCTAAAGTAAAATTTAGGTAATTGAAATATTCGTTAAATTCTTGTTCTTCCGTCTCTGCTTGAGCAACTGTGGTTTGCATTTTGGTGCATCGAAGTGCTGGAAACTCTTTACAAACTATATTTCACTCTTTATATAATTTCACAAAAGTTTTCTGTGCTATTTGTTGAACTTCTGGAGAAATTGTCGTATAAGTTCTGCTTCGATCTATAGAAAATCAAACTGACTTCCAAAGATTTTCATATAAAATTTTATATTTTTCTGCTACGTTTAAGCATTTTGAAATGAAATCTTTACGCTCAACGTCTTTGATATTTATATTCAATTCCTTCTCCACCAACTGCTCTGTTGGGATTCAGTTGTTGTCATATCACATAGGATAAAAGACATTGAAACCCTGCATTCTTTTGTATCTTGCAATTACCTCAGTTTGAGTATAAGAGAAAATATGTCAGATATGGATTTTACCAGACACTGTAGGAGGAGGCGTATCTATGCTATAAACTGGCTTGTTTGGATCAGAATTAAATTTATAAATCTGATTTTCTTCTCGATATTTTTGCCATTTTTTTTCTGTATCTTGAGGATTGTATTTGTTCGCCATAAAAAAGTGTTTAGGATAAAAAGCTAAAAAAGTATTGAAAGCTATAGAAAGCTAAAAAAGCTTTATGGCTTTTATTGCTTTGAAGCCTCTGTAGCCTCTGTAGCTTTTACTTATACTTATTTTCTTTTGGGATTCAATAAATTGAAGATACTTTTTTTTATATTTAGCTTG
>JBBABP010000075.1:0-3748 GCA_041657585.1 Candidatus Absconditabacterales bacterium
AGAATATGTTCCAAACTTTGATTTGAGTGAGTAAGTAAAAAACTGGAGGTAAAAAATGGCAGATGTAAGATGGACAGATGAGCAATCACAAGCAATAGAAACAAAAGGTTCTAATATTTTGGTAGCAGCAGCAGCAGGAAGCGGAAAAACTGCTGTTTTAGTTGAGAGAATTATCAGTAAAGTAATTAATGATAAAGTTGATATTGATAGAATACTAGTTGTTACATTTACTAATGCAGCTGCAAGCGAAATGAGAGAAAGAATGCTTGAGGCAATATACCAAAAAATTGAAGAAAATCCGGAAGATAAAAATCTTCAAAAACAAATAATTCTATTAAATAAAGCAAGTATATGTACAATAGATTCATTTTGCAAGGATGTTGTAAAAAATAATTTTTTTGAAATTAATACATCTGCTAATTGCAGAGTAGGAGATAATTCGGAAATCAATTTGTTAAAACAAGAAGTCATTGATGATTTATTTGAAGAAAAATATAAAAAAAATGACAGTGGATTTATTAAATTAATTAATACATATACAGGTTATCAAAAAGATGATAATTTTAAAGATTTAATATTAAAAATTTATGGATTTATACAAGCAAATCCAAATCCTAATTTCTGGTTAGAAGAAAAAGTGGAGATGTTTAATTTAAAAGATGAAAATTTTGATTTTGCACAAACACCATGGGGAAAGATTATTATTCAGGAAATTGTAGATAATGCATATGATTCAATGATAAAATTACAATATATAAATAAAAAATTGGGAATGTTTGATGAATTGGTAAAATACAAAAATGTAATTATGCAAGATATCGTTTTATTGGATAGTATAATTAATAATTCGAATAGTTGGGATAAGATTTACAATATATTTAACCAAGAAGGTACAGTTTGGGCAAAATGGCCAGGACTTAGAAAAATTGATAATGAAGTTAAAGATGAAGCAAAAGAAATAAGAGATATAACAAAAAAGAAAATTGATGAACTCAGAAAAAAATATCTAATTTTTACATCTGCACAAATAAGAGAAGACATTTATGAAATGCACGAAATTTTATTTGAAATAAAAAATCTTATTATAGAATTTTCTGATAAATTCTCGGCCAGAAAAAGAGAAAAAAATATAATGGATTTTAATGATATGGAACATTTTGCATTAGATATTTTAGTTGATTTTAAAGATGGTAAACCGGTTCCAACAGAAGTTGCAAAAGCTTATCAAGAAAAATTTGATGAAATAGCTATAGATGAATATCAGGATAGCAACCTTGTTCAAGAAACAATTTTAAATAGTGTTTCAAAAGGAAATAATACTTTTATGGTTGGTGATGTTAAACAAAGTATTTATCAATTTAGACAAGCAAGACCAAAATTGTTCCTAGAAAAATACGAAATGTATGATGCAATTAGTAAGGAAAAAAACGATTCAATTACTGATTCTAAAGGAACAAAAATTCAGCTTTTTAAGAATTTTAGAAGTAGAAAAAACGTTTTGGATGTAACAAATATAATATTTGAAAATATAATGACACAAGCATTAGGAAGCATTGATTATGATGAATCTGAATTCTTAAATTTAGGAGCACATTTTAACGAACCAAACGAAAAACTTGATATTGCAGGTATCGCTGAATTTTTTATAATAGATGAAAAAGATACAGAAGAGAAAAAGCAAAAAGCAAGAGACAGATTAAGAATTGATACTGAGCAGGAATTGGAAAACACAAAAAAATTAGATACTGAGCAGGAATTGGAAAACACAAAAAAATTAGACACTGAGAATGAAAAAGAAAACACAAAAATTTCAGAACAAGAAATAGAAATTGAAAAAAATTCAGAACAAGAAATCAAATATACAAAAAATTCAAAAAAAGATAATGAATATGACCAACAAATTTATAATCTTGAATCGAGTGTTTCTCAAACAGATGGCAGTTATTTGGAAGATAATCAGGTAACAGAATTTGAGATGCATGATACGGAAAATACGGAAGTAAATGAAGAGGATATTAAAAAAACTGTTTTAGAAGCAAAATTTGTTTCTAAAAAAATCAAAGAATTAATAGAGAGTGACTATAATGTATGGGATAAAAAAGAAAAAAAATACAGAAAAGTAACATATAAAGATATAGTAATTCTACTTCGTGCAACATCAATTCCAGCTCCTATTTTTGAAGAGGAACTCTCTAATTTGGAAATTCCTGTATATAGTGATGCTTCATCAAAATATTTGTATTCATATGAAATTCAAATAATTATGAGCGTATTAAAAATAATAGATAATCCTGTACAAGATATTCCCTAAATAGCAGTTATGAGATCAAGTATAGGTGGATTTACAGATAATGAATTGCTAGAGATAAGATTGTTTGACTCAGGAGATAATTTTTATCAAACATTAAATAGGTACACACCAGAAAATGATTTGAAAAACAAAGTAAGTAAGTTTTTAAATATGTTAACAAGATGGCAAGAACAGGAAAAATACTTATCTCTTGATGAATTGATTTGGCAAATATATCAAGATACCGGGTTTTACAATTATGTTGCATTATTAAAAAATGGGGCATTAAGACAAGCAAATTTAAAAATGCTATTTGAAAGAGCAAAACAATATGAAAAAGGTATTTTTAAAGGATTATTTAATTTCATAAATTTTATTAATAAAATACAATCAGGAAGCGGAGATTTATCAACTGCTAAAATTATTGGCGAGTCAGAAAATGTTGTTAGAATTATGAGTATACACAAAAGTAAAGGGCTAGAATTTCCGGTTGTTTATTTATGTGGAACTGGTAAAAAATTTAATATGAAAGATTTAAATGAGAGAATAATTTTACATCAAGACCTTGGGTTTGGACCTAATTATATAAATGAAGAGTTAAGAATTGAATATACAACTCTTGCAAAAGAAGCAATAAAACTACAAACTAGAAATGAAATAATATCTGAAGAAATGAGAGTACTATATGTTGCTTTAACAAGAGCTAAGGAAAAATTGTTTATTACTGGTGTTCTTAAAGATGTAGAAAAAAATATATATGAAAAAGAGAAACTATTAGATACATATAATAGTGTTTCAAATACTAAAATAGGTGTAAATGATAAAATACTTAAAAAATATATAACATATCTTGATTGGATTTTATTAGTTTATTTACAAGATGAAAATCTTAAAAAAAACATGTCTTTGCATACTCTTGCTAAAAATGAGATATTAGAAGATATTAAAACCCCAATAACAGAGGAAATTCATGATTTTGAGTCTAAAATTAATTCGGAAATAGAAAAAATAAAAGAAGATCAAATTAACGAAATAAAAAACAATTTGGAATGGAAATATAAATTTAATATATCTTCTAAGATTCCTTTAAAGACGTCTGTTACAAAAATCAAACATATGATGGAACAAGAAAAATTTAAAGTAAATATATTAGAACAAGAAAAATTTAAAGCAAATATTCTAGAACAAGAAAAGATTAAAGTAAATACTCTAGAACATAATAAACATGATATTAATGATATCAAGCAGGAAGAATTATGTGTATATAATAGATATGAAAAGGAAGAATCAAATTTAGCTGAAACATTAGAGGAAAAAAAATCAGCAAAAATTCTTTTTGAAAAGCCTAAATTTTTGTCAGAGGAAAAAGTTATAACACCTGTTAAAAAAGGTACTATAATTCATATGTGTTTTCAAAAATTAAATCATGAAAAAGAATATTCAGAGGAAGATATTAAA
>JBBABP010000076.1:0-3477 GCA_041657585.1 Candidatus Absconditabacterales bacterium
TTTACAACAGAAGAATTGAAATCTAAGGAAGTTGTTGAAAAAGATTGAAAAGCTTTTGTAAGAACTATGGCAGAAAAAAAATGATATTGATACAAATTATTCAAAGATTGAGCTTTGCTTGGAGTTAATATTTATAGAAATTCATATAGTCCTATTTATATAAAAAGAGACGATAGAACAAGACATCATTATTGTATATGAAAATCAGGTACTTGAAAATCAGTATTTTTGCAAACTCTTGCTAGACAGGATATTTGGAATGGAGATTGAATTTGTTTGATAGATCCACATTGAGATTTGGCTGAAGATGTGCTTTCTTATATACCAAAAGAAAGAGCAAAAGATCTTATTTATTTTGATGCTGGTAATGAAGATAGGCCTATGTGATTGAATATGTATGAAATTAGTGTTATCGATGAAGCTGATAGGGTAGTAAATGATGCTACTGAAATATTTTTGAAAATGTTTGGTCCTGAAATATTTTGACCTCGTTTACAAGAATATTTTAAATATTGAAGTCTGACTTTATTGGAAGATTTTGAAGATAGACCAACATTGCTTGATATAGTTAGATTGTTTACAGATGAAACTTATAGAGAATATAAAATTAAAAAAGTAAAAAATCCTACCGTGAAAAATCGATGGGATAAAACATTCAACGCTATGTGAGATAAAGAAAAACAAGAAATTATACCATATTTTTCTGCAAAATTCGTTTCATTCAATACCAACAGATTGATTAGAAATATAATCTGACAAACTAAATCTGCTTTCAAATTTGAAGAAGTAATGGACAACAGAAAAATATTGATTATTAATCTTTCCAAATGAAAAATCTGAGAGCTAAATGCCCAATTGCTTTGAATGGTCTTAGTTTCAAAAATTTATAACTGAGCTATGGCTCGTGCAAGACAAGATGAAAAAGATAGAAAAGATTTTTATCTTTATGTGGATGAGTTTCAGAATTTTATTTCTTGAACTTTTGCTGATATATTATCTGAGGCTAGAAAATATCGTTTGGGTTTGATAATGGCACATCAATATATCGCACAGTTAGAATGATGATGATCAAATAATATTTGACAAGAAAAATGAGGTAAAAATGATGTGAAGGCGGCGGTTTTTGGTAACGTTGGAACAATGCAATCATTTAAAGTTTGAGCGCCAGATGCTGAGTTTTTGGAAAAGGAATATACTCCATTGTTGTCGGCTTGAGATATTGTTTGAATTGCAAATTACAAATCTTATATCAAGCTTAACATAGATAATGCTACCACACGTGTATTTAGTATGAATTCTATTTATTCAAAAGATTATCAGAATAAAAAAATTGTTCCAATTCTCAAAGAATATTCAGCCAAAAAATATGGTAGAAAAAGAGAGTTCGTAGATGCAGAAATGACTGCAAGATTATGAATGGGAGTAGAGGAGTCTAAATTACCTGACGAGCCACCCGTTGTTGGACAATCAACTGATGTCGTTAAAATTACTGATGTTGCTAAAACTAATGATGTTGCAAATGTTCAAAATCCTCCTGTGATAGGCACCACCTCTTCTTTGAATTAAAGGAGGACAGTAAAAATATAATTTATATTAATTATTTAAAAACATGAATGAAAATTTATATACTGAAGCATTGCAAGAATTTACTCCACTTTCTTTGGAAGAAAAAAAGAAAAAGATTTTGAAGTTGTTGGATGATTTTGGAAATGCCCATCCAATTTTTTGAGAAATTACGCAAGATATTCAAACATTAAATTATACAGATAAACAATATATTATGATATATCAAATAATTCTCAAAAGCATGTATGAAGTAGAAAAAAACTGATTAGAAATCTGAATAAAAAAAATCGAACAGCTTTATGATTTTTTGATGCAGTTGAGAGCTCAAGAGGCAGAAGATACCAAAAAGGAATGAGATATAGATGTTTGGTTAAATAAAGTTTTATCTAAATTACAATAATATCATGGTTACAATGGAATCAATGAAATCACAAGAAAATAGTTCGCTCACAACAGCGATTGAAAATAAGGCGGAAAATAAAAATCTGAATAAAAAAAAAGTATGAGAGAATCTAGAACCTAAACGAAATGATCTAAAAAAAAATCCTATATTTAAGAATGTTTACAAAGAAGATCCACACGAAGAAAGTAATAGAGTTGAGGCAATGATTAGAAGAAATGACATCAGATGAGTGGATCTATATTTGTTAGAAAGATGATATGTCTCGCTACCAACAACTTGAGATCTTCTCTCATGAGATTTACTTTAATGATGAGAACTTTAATGATGAGAAAGTTCGTCTAATTTATTATTGTCTACCAAAAGAATTACAATTCATATACAAACACTTACCAAATAACTTATCATAGGATGGTCTGGAAAAAGTATTTTATCCAATATTCACCATATTCATCTCCAAATCATTACGATAGCAATAATAATTACAATCATATTTAAATTTCACTTAGATTTTCTTAACTTATAAAAACTTTGTTTAAGTTTGTTTAACATTGTTAAATTTAGATTAAATATTTAAAAAGTTATTTCTCAATGTTTATCGTGAGGTGATTGTATGGTATCTTGATTCAATATTTTTTGAAAGTTTCTAATATTTTATTTTTCAAATCCATATTGACTGCGAAAACATTTCTTTTTGTTTGTGGATTGACAAAGAAAAATCATTTTATGATAATTCAACTTGTGTCAAATCAAGAAACTATAATGTTGGAATATTCTTGATGAATTACTCAGTCAGTTTCATTTATTATTTTTATTAACATTTGCCTGATTGCACTTACTTCAATGTTGCGAGGGATTTTTATCATAAATTCTCATCTTATCAATTCTTCTAATTTTATTGTTTTTACTGGAGTACTTGCGACTATTGAGTTTGGAATAATTACTCTTCTTTTATCAAACATTCTTACCACTGTGTGTTTTGTGTTTACCTCTTCTATCGTTCATCTTATGTTCAATGTTCCAGTAAATTCTATCAAATCTCATATTCTGATTTTTTTGTTTATTATTATCATGATTCAAGATACCATATTGCTGATTGTCGTTTGGCTTGCAAATCACAATGCCAATGAAATTCATCACATAAGAATTGCCATATCGAAACCTATAATTTGAAATACAGCCAAAACGTTGAAAATCATCAATACAATATAAATTATGTTACCAGCTAATGCTGAAATTTTTTTCGAATATATGTCTGGTTGCAAAACATTACTTTCTATTTTTTCTTCTGCTTTTTTTGTCAAAAATTTAATTAAATAATAGATAACAACAAAAACTAAAATTGCTATCAAAATTTTTTTAAAAAATCCTGGTCAGTATGTTTCTAAGCTTTTTGTTATATTATCTATTATTAATTTTTGCAACATTATTTTTTTTAAATTTAAAATTATTGATTAATTATTTTTTTGTTCAATCAATATTTTCTTATTTTCTTCTTTATCAAACGTCAA
>JBBABP010000077.1:0-3436 GCA_041657585.1 Candidatus Absconditabacterales bacterium
AGAACAATTAATTATCACATAGTTGCAATCAGAGCTTTTTTAAAATTTCTTTTAAAAAACGACATTGATTGTTTGTCGCCAGACAAACTTGAACTTGCAAAAGTTCCATCAAGAGAAGTAAATTATATTAACGATGAAGATATAAATAAAATTTTGGACGCACCAAAAACTTTTAACAAAAATATTTTACAACAAGCTAGAGATGAAGCCGTTTTAAATTTTTTATATTGAACCTGACTTAGAGTATCAGAATTAATTTTTTTACAAAAAAAAGATATTAAATTAGATTCCAAACAATTTTCAGTAGTTGGAAAATGATCCAAATTAAGATCAGTTTTTGCAACTAAATTGGCCAGAGAAAAACTGAAAACATATTTGGATATGAGAACTGACAATAGTGAATATTTATTTATAAGCTTATCTTGAAACCAATTTTGAGCTCATCTTAGCAGAAATTCAATAGAAGACATCGTAAGAAAATATGCAAGAATTGCTTGAATTGAAAAAAAAGTTACTCCGCACACACTGAGGCATAGTTTTGCAACTTCGTTAATAAAAAAATGAGCTGACATTAGGGCGGTTCAAACATTACTTGGACACGCATCTATCACGACAACTCAAATTTACACACACATAGATGACAAACATTTACAAAAAGTTCATGATTTACTGGATATTTAAGTTAATTGTATTTTTTTTTACTGTATTTTTAATAACATGAAGTTTTTATTTTTAATAACATGAAGTTTTATTATATCTTCTAATAATTTTTTTCTTTGAATTGGTTTTGTAATATAGGCATCACATCAAAAATCTTCATATATTTTTTCTTCTCAAATCATAGCATCTGAAGTAATAGCAATAGTTAGAATATTTTTAAATTTTGAATTTTCTTTTATATTTTTCAGAAATTCAGCACCTCATAATAATTTTGCATGATTTAAATCAAATTCTCATAAAATAAAATCATATTTCTTATTTTGTAATTTTTTCATTGCGTCTTTAAAATCATAAGACACATCAACATTTCATCTTACTTGTTTTAGATGAGTCTCCAATAAATAACATCAGCTATAATCATTATCAATAACTAAAAAATTTTTTCATTCAAAAATCTCATTTAATTTTTCTTTAGTTTTATTTTCATCAATATCTTTTAATATATCAATAACTATATCTTCTAACATTTTTTTTCTTCATTCTCAAGTTAAATTAATTTCATCAATAACACTTTCATCTTTTATTTTTTTTTCTATATTATCTAAAAACAACATTTTTATCTAAAAATTAAATAATAAAACTATATTAAATTCAATTATATATATTTTTATAAAAAAATCAATAGATTTTATACATTTTTCACATTATCAATGTTTTTATTAACAATTGAAATTTGAATAATAATAAATATATTAAAAATAAATTAATTTTAACGAATAACAATCTTTTTTATGTCAAAATCAAGCTTAAAATCAATTTTATGAAAATATCAAGATATTATCAAAGAAGAAGTTAACGTCAAAGAAATTTCTCTTCTAAATAAAGATATCAAAATCACAAAAACATTCAAGCCATTAGGATCTAAACTTTCAAATAAATTTTGAAAAGATACAGGTAAAATTATTCAACTCGGAAAAGAATGAAAAATCAAAGAATTGGAAAATGGGCAGATTCAAATTTTTGATAATGCTTGAAATAATCGGACTCTTGAAAAAGACGAATACGAAATTGCTTACGAATGACTTACGTGAAACAATATAGCCATAGATTGAGATTTAATTGCAAAATTAGACTTGGAAATTTCTCCTCAACTTCAAAAGGAATGAATCGCTCGTGAAATTTCAAGATTTTTAAATCAAATGAGAAAAGGCGCAAATTACAAAGTAGATAACAAAGTTACTATGTTTTTTGACACAGAAAATAAAGAGCTTGAAGAAATTATAAATGAATTTTCTGATTTTTTTAAACATGAAGCACTAATAAAAAATATAGAAAAAAAATCTGATCCTAAATGAGATATTGTCGCACTGTTTACTTACGAAGAAGCAACGATTAATTTTGCATTAGAAAAATAGGAATTTGGAATTTGAAATTTAAAAAAAGGCTTTATAATTGTAAATTTTACTGTATGAGATAGTAATTAAAATAATCAATTTAAAGCTAAACTTAACAAACCGACTGGGGCCCATTTTTATGGGGAGGAGGTTTGTTCGTATATCTAACACAGTTAAAGATAATCAACAGAATACTAAAATTGACTAGACTTTTTTGCTTACTTTTTGCGGCAATGGCAAAAAGTGAGTCTGCGAAGCATTTTATCTTCAATCTTTAAATTTTTTAATCTTTTAATTTTTTAATGGTCTCTTCTTGCTACGATTACTGTCTAAAATATCTATACCATTATCCAAAAACAGAACAAGAACTGAGAATAAAATTATATCAAAAATGATATTCAACTTTGGATGTTCAAGAAACTTTTCAAAAACTAAAAACAAAATGATTTTTGGACGACAAAAAATTTGCAGAAAGTTATATCAATAGCGAAATAATAAATAAATGAAAACCAGTAATTGCAGTGATGAAAAAACTTCAACAAAAATGAATTTCAACAGATATGATCAAAGAACAATTGAGCTACAATCAAAGCGATATAATCGAATGACTACACAAAAAAATAAAAAAAGAAATAGAAAATTATAAACGCAAATGAATAGATTGATTTGATATCATTCAAAAATTAATGAAAAAATGATACAGATTAGACGATATCAAAAAGGTAATAGAAGCCAGTAACAAGTAAAAAGGGACGAGGAACAAGGAATAATCCCTTTCCCCTTACACCTTTTCCCTTTATCCTTTCACCTTTCATTCATGTGAAGACGACATAGTATAGCAGGCAAAAAAGCAGCATGAGATGCAAAAAAATCTGCAAATTATTGAAAAATCTGAAAAATAATCCAGATAGCTGCGAAAAAATGAGCTGATCCAAAAATGAACCCAACATTGGATTTGGCATTATCAAAAGCAAGACAATTTTGATTACCAAAAGAAGTTATCCAAAAAGCAATTTTGAAATGATCGTGACAATTGGTCTGAGAAGATTTGCAAGAAGTTTTTTACGAATGATATTGACCTGGATGATCTGCATTTGTAGTCAAAACACTGACACCAAATACAAATAGAACTTCATCAAATATCAAATGAATTATAGGCAAACATTGATGAACGATGTGATTACAATGATCTGTTTCTCGACAATTCAAAGAAACTTGAGTAATCGTAACAGATTGAAAAATTTCTAAAGAAAATATAAATTGAAAAATCACAGACAAAATAATCGCGATTAAAAATGATGAATTTGAAAATGAAATTATAAATCTGAATATACAAGATTTTGAAATAGAAAATTGACAGGCAGTAATTTATACTGACAAAC
>JBBABP010000078.1:0-3347 GCA_041657585.1 Candidatus Absconditabacterales bacterium
TTCTTTTATGGCTTGTAAAACATTAGCCGTACCCATGACGTTTGACGAAAAAGTCGTCAACGGATCGTCATAACTATCTCGAACCAAAGCCTGAGCGGCCAAATGAAAGACTATTTCCGGCTTCTCCTTCTCAAAAATCTTCTTAAGACCGTTAAAATCCCGAATATCCTGATAATGCGTTCGTGTTCTTTTCTCTAGACCGAGAACGTCGAACAAGGACGGACTAGTCGCTACCGGCAAAGATACGCCAACAACGTCCGCGCCGAATTCCAGTAATATCTGCGACAGCCAAGCGCCTTTAAATCCGGTATGGCCGGTAATTAGAATCTTTTTTCCCTTAAAGAAGTTTTTCATATAATTGCGAACTAGATTTAAAATAATTATTCCCAAATCTTCCAAAATGGATCATTCTTCCAATCCTTATTTAGCTCCTCAACTTCCTTATAGGTATCCATACACTTCCACTTTCCCTCATTTTCGTACATTGACAATTCTCCTTTTGCAGCCAACGGATCAAAAGCCTGTTCAATCATTGAATCGGGCTTGATCATATTCAAAAATTCATTTTTAAAGACCATAAAGCCGCCATTAATTAGATCACCGGATTTTTTTTCTTCGGTATCGCCAATATTGGCTTGATAATAATCTTTAATCTTATTAGTCACCTTGTCATACTCCAATAATCCGAAACGGCCGTCGCGGTGTACGCCGGTTATTGTCGCAATTGTGTTTTGGCTCTTATGGAAAGTGATTAATTTATTAATATCAATATTCGCGACGCCGTCGCCGTAAGTTACCATGAAGTCCTCATCGCCAATATAGTCTTTCAACCTCCGAACCCTCTCGCCAGTTAACGATTCCAGACCGGTCTCCACGAAGGTAATCTTAAAATCATCACAGTCGTTATTATGGAAAATTACCTCATTGTTTTTCGTATTTAAAGTAAAATTATTTGTCAAAGTTCGCCAATGCAGAAACCAATCTTTAATCATATCGCCACGATAACCGAGCGCGAGGATAAATTCGTTATGCCCATAATGAGCGTATATCTTCATAATATGCCATAAAACCGGTTTGCCGCCGACAGTCACTAGCGGTTTAGGCTTGAATTCTGTTTCTTCTTTCATTCTTGTCCCCGTCCCGCCGCAAAGAATTATTGTTTTCATATTATTTCTTCTGATTTAAAAATCGTATTAAATTTATTTCTTATCGGATTCCAGAACATCGCGATATCATCCATAGTCCAAAGCTTAATCTTATAGAGAGCTAAAATATTTAAGAGCACGACCGCGGTGCCGATGAACAAATTATTTAATTGTCCAATAAATTTTAGGCTCAACATAATGGCGGCATTAGCCAAAACAACTACGATAATTTTAATAATAATCTTTCTATCTTTTTCCCACTTTGCGAAGTGCTGCAACAAGAAAAGATTAATCGCTTCCGCGATAACCGTCGCCCAAGCGGCGCCATATAAAGAATATTTAGGAATCAAGAAAAAATTCAAACCGATATTTAAACAGGCGGAAAAAATTATTATATAAAGGCTGGTTCTTTCCTTATTTTGAATAAAAAGCAAACAGTTAAACAACAGGCTAAGAGCGCCTAAGACTAAAACTAAAATTAATATTCTTAAAGCTAAAACGCTTGGACCGAAAGTATCTGGAAAAAACCAGAATATTAGTACTGGGGAATAAAAGATTATTGCGATTGTCCCCAGTAAACCCAAAGAAAATACGATTCTAAAAGATTTGTAAAAAAAATCAATAAATTTGTCTTTTTCTTCTTTATACAACTTCGATAATATCGGAAATACCGACGAAAGATAAAGCCCGGCCGCCAGCATACTTGCAAAATCCACAAATTTATAAGCCGTGCCGTACCAACCAACTGCATCGAAATTTCCTATATATCGCAACATGACCATATCTACGCGGTAATAAATACTTGAAAAAAGAACCAACAACAAAAACGGTAGACCTTTTAACGCTAGTACTTTTGTCCGTTCCAGATTAAAAACCAGTTTAAATTTAAAGGGCAAAACCGAAAAATAATAGTAAACGAGCGAAACAAATTGTGCGGCGAGCATAGCGACAAAAACCATTTCCAATCGTGGCCAAAAAAATAATAAGATACCGCCGATTACCACGATAGTTAATTTCTCAATAATGACCCTAACGGTTGTGTATTTAAAATAACTTATTGCCGTTAAATAATTATCCACTAAAGAGGTAAAACTTGAAAAAAAAGAAACAATAAAAAATAAAATAAGTGGCAGCAATATCCCTTGATTTGAATAATAATTTATAATTAAAAATGGAATAAACACTACTAGGCTGATAAAAAACCTCATAGTGAAAACGATATTAAAATCCTTCTCTATCTCGTCAATTTTTTTATCTCCTGCGGCCCATTCCCGATAAAGATAACTGCCCGCCCCAAAATCAGAAATAATGAACCAAAATACTACAAAAGAAGTCACGAAGCCGTATTGCCCCATGCCCGTCTCTTGCAGGCGATAGGTCATGTATACGAAAAAAACCAAGCCGAATAATCTCAAGACTATTTGAGAAATCGCTCCCCAGGCGATATTTTTTCCAGCTTGTAATTCGTGATCCATATATAAAAGGATTACCACTCCTTAGTCTTCTCTATAACTTTATGTTTCAAATCTAAATAAGCTTCCACGGCCTTATGCTCTACCGCCGGTGAAACGATTTTCAGAATCTCTAAGCCGAGGATGCGATACTGCTTCCCGACCTTATTCGCCTTTAAGAGCCCCTGCTTCAAGAGGCGCTTCAAGGTGCTATTACTTATCTTCAGGATCTTCTCGGTCTCGCCCGTCGTATAGACGGCATGAGGCTTGATTTCTTCACTGATTATTTGGGGCATAATTCAAAATTTATTGGCTTTATTCTGGCGCCTTATTTTAACGCCTTTCCACCGTTTTCATTATACCCTGCTCCCATCCTGGGGTCAATACGAGTCATTAGAGGTCAAATTAAAAATTTTATATATAACTGACAAATTCTTCCGGTAGGAAATTAAGCCCTTCCCTAGCTTGTTTTAGCCATTCGGCCAATAATGCTTCTTCCGGATACTTCCCGGCCAAAGAATAATAAGTATTCTTTCCGCTCTCTCTCTTCAAAAGTATCCCGCTATCGACTGCCGCTGCCAGATGATTAACAAAAGTCTGCCGCGATACCTTTCTCTTAGATAGGGCGTAGAAACGAGTAAATCTGGCCTCACGCTGTTTTACTAGGGGCTTCAAAGTCTTGATGACTTCTTTATCCAAACCGCTAACCTCTAAAAAATCCGTCTTCTTCCTCTGCAAGACTCCGGCGATT
>JBBABP010000079.1:0-589 GCA_041657585.1 Candidatus Absconditabacterales bacterium
GATATTTTTTGATAGCATTTTTGCCTTTGATAATTTTGCTATTTAAGGAAAAGTTTAACAGTTTGAAAGAAAAGTTTAGCTTGCTGAAAGAAATGTTTATAAATAATCGAAAAATCTGATTTATTATTTTGTGGATATTGGCAATTTTATTAACGCTTTCCAGAACTGCGTTTATTGGATGAATTGTAGGAATCGCTATTTTAAATTTTGGATGGATTAAAAAAAATAAAAAAATTTCTATTTGAATTTTAGTGATTTTAATTTTGTGATTGATTTGATTAAGCGCGTTGAAACGAACTTCAACGTTGTGACATATCAAAGAAAAATTTAGCAGTATAATTTATGTAATTAATAAACCGAGCTGATATTGACTTGGAACTTCTGGTCCGGCAATTCATTTTAACTGAACAATTTTGCCAGAAAATTATTTTATTCAATTGATGTTGGATATCGGAACAATTGGATTTTTAATTTGGGCGTGGCTGATTTTTGAAATAATGAGAATAAATAAAAAAATAATGTTAAATGTAAAAAAAAATGAAGAAAATTCTGATTTCAATCTTGTTTTAATTTTTTGGAAAGGGCTGAA
>JBBABP010000079.1:628-3285 GCA_041657585.1 Candidatus Absconditabacterales bacterium
CATGTATTTGAAGATAGCATGGTTAATTATTTGTTTTTTATTTCTCGAGGGATTGTGATGGGAGCGTTGAGCGAAGCTGAAAGTTTGGAATAAATTTTAGATTTTTAATTTTAAAATGGCCTATTCACAAATTTATTTACATTGCATCTTTGCCACAAAATGAAGACAAGCGATTCTTAATCCAATTCATGATAAAGAATTACAAAAATATATTACTGGCATTGTTCAAAGCACTGATCGTAAATGTAAAATGTTGGCAATAAATAATGTTGAAGATCATTTTCATATGTTGATAAATTTACATTATCTCTGGACTTCCGTCCAGAGCAATTTATAGCTCGTCCTTTCAGGACTTATTAGAAAATTTTTTCAATTAAGTGCCAACCCTGCCTGCCGGTAGGCAGGGGCACGACCTATTTATAACTGAGGACGGAAGTCCTCAGCTGTCCGCCAAGGTGGACAGACTCACCTACTTATCATACTCAACTTCCAATGAAATTTGTTCTGGGATTATACTTTTGGGAATAATAATTTGTAATGTATTGTCTGAACTTAATTTGCTATGAATTTTATCAAAATATACTTGAGGAGGTAAATCTATCACCTGTAAAATTTCTCATCGATAGCACTGCTCTTTGAGAGGGATCAGATTTTCTTTTATTTTTGGCTTATTTCTTTTGCCTGTGATGACCAACCTATAATCTTTGATTTTAAGATTTACGCTATCTTTATCAACTCATCACAAAGGCATAATTAAAAGTATTTCCTGTGGTGATTCGTAAATATCGTAAGGGATATTTGGAGTTTCTTCTTTTGTCATTATTTTTTGAAAGGAATAAAATTTTTAGTCAGTATTGTAACTTTTGTATAATTATTTAGATGTGTTTATCAACAAATTTTGAGAATGAGATTTTTTGTATGAAAATGTTATTGAATTCCATAAATAAAAAAATAAAAATCTGATTAGTTTTGTTTTATAAAATTGCTGATAAGATTTTATGAATGTACAAACTCAATTAACAACTGAATCTACGACGTGTTTGAAATATGCCAATAATTTGGCAATAAATAAAAATCAGAATAAAATTTACTGAGATGATTTGTTTTGGTGAACTTATAATTTTTTGAGAAAAAATGATTTTTTTCCTATATTTGCAAATATCATTTGATTAAAAAATGAGGAAGCATTGGACAAATTTTATCAAAGTAAATATGGAGAAATAATGAACAGGATAAATGTTTGAGTAGAAAAAAATTTGCCTTTGAGCGAAAAAATTTACACAAAGATTCAAAAAATAGTAAACAACTGAACACACAAATTAGACTTTGGACTACTGTTTTACATAACTTTTTTTGATTTGTCCACTGAACTTGAATGACATATAAACCATAGTTGAATGAACGTAATAAACATAATTAGCAACTGTGAAAACATAGCAAAAAATACCCTTATAAATCAGATTTGATTATTTGCTTTTTTGGAAATGTTGAGTAAAATCTTTGTTAGTTTCAATTTAGATATTAAAAACGTAAAAAATATGAAAATAGAAAACATCAAATCAATGAACGACATCAATATGCTTTTAGATGCCGTGGATAGCGAAATTATGGAAAGAAATGATACAACTACAAAAGAAGAAAAAGTTATCGGAAAAAAAGAAGAAAAAAAAATTAACCATAGAATATTTTTGAACGGATCTAACAAAAGAAGTAAAAGACTGATTTATAGATCCAATAATTTGAAGGGATAATGAGATCAATCAGCTGATCTACACTCTTTTGAGAAAAAATAAAAACAATCCTCTGCTTATTTGAGAAGCCTGAGTTTGAAAAACCGCAATCGTAGAATGATTGGCACAAAAAATAATTCAATGAGATGTTCCAGAAAAATTGAAAAACAAAAAAATCTTTTTGTTGGATATGTGAACTTTGGTTGCTGGTACTAAATATAGATGAGAATTTGAAGCAAGATTAAAATCAATTCTTGAAGAAGCGACAGATGTGATGAACAATATAATTTTGTTTATAGATGAAATTCATACAATAATATGAGCTTGATGACAAGAAAATAACGATGCGGCACAAATGATCAAACCTTTACTCGCAAGGGGGAAAATTAAATTAATCTGAGCTACAACATTTAATGAATATCAAAAACATATAGAAAAAGACGCTGCATTGAAAAGAAGATTTCAAGAAGTTGTGGTTTGAGAGCCAACAGTGGAAATGACGAAACAAATATTGATGTGACTTAAACAAGTTTATGAAGATTATCATTGAGTTCAGCTTACTGAAGAATCTTTGGATTCAGCAATTAATTTGAGCAAAAGATATATGCTAAATAAATTTCTTCCAGACAAGGCTTTGGATATAATTGATGAGGCTTGTGCAAGAAAATCAACAATGAATCAAAAACTAGAAAATGATAATGAATATAAAGAAGATGAAATGGAAATATCAAAAATTCAAAAACAAATTGAAGAAGCCATAGAAAAACAAGATTATTACCAGGCGGCTGATTTGAAAGAGAAAGAAGAAGAATTAAAATTGAAAATGCAAAGAATCAGAACAACAAAAAACATTCCGATATCACTTAGACCAACGATTGAAAAATTTGATATATGAAATGTTTTGGCAGATAAAACATGAATACCTGC
>JBBABP010000080.1:0-3225 GCA_041657585.1 Candidatus Absconditabacterales bacterium
TAATCTTTTAATTTTCTAATCTTTTAATTCCTTCTTCATGTTTATAGTATTTTCTAGACACTAAATTCATCAATGACGGAATATATAATAACGTAATGAAAAAAGACACAATCAATCAACCAATAAATGCTATCGCCATAGATCCAAAAAGTTCATCTTTCATAGCCAAAATTAATAATCAAACTATTGTTGTTATTTTTGTTAAAAATATTGGTATAAATCTTTCAGCAATACTCATTTTAAAACTATCAACAACAGAGTTTCACTGCCTCTCATAATAAAGTTTAAAATCTTCCAAATGAATCAATGCTTGATTAACGCCAACTCAAAGAACTCCGAAAATTCCAATCATGGCTGGGAAAGTTAGATCATATCACGTCAGAGCAAGAATAGTTATTGTTCATCAAATTGATAAAAAAACACTGCTTACTATCACGATAGAATATTTGATATTATTAAATTGTATAATCAAAATAAGTATCATAAGCAAAAGTCCAATAATCATAGCAGTTCACAAATCTTGCGTACTCTGTGACTGACTTTCAATATCTCATCAACTGCTATATGCTAAACCTAAAGGGAAAGGATGATTTTTTAGTATAGAATTGATTTTTGTTGTAATGTCGCTTAGAGCAACACTATTTTCTTTGTCCGCAGAAATGGAAATATTTTTTTTTCAATCTAATCTTTGAATTGAGCTGATTTCTGCTTGAAGTTTTTGTGTAATTAAAAGTTGATTAAGCGGTATTTTTCAGATTTTTATTTGATCGATTTCTCAGTTTGTTGATAAGAAAGCATTTAGACTCAAAGGATCGTCGCCAAATTCCACAAAATCTTTTATTTTGATTCCGTTATTTGTTGAATTACCATTTTGTAGTGCCATCAAACTCATAACTGAAGACATATCATTGACTCACAATTCTTTGGCTTTATTTTGATCCAAAGTGTAAATAATTTTTCAATTCGTATATTCTATGGAACTCGCAACATTGTAGACTCATGGAATTTTTTTGATTTCAGGTAATATATTCTGGATATAATCGTTAATCGCAGAATAATCATCTCCCACTATACTAAACGAGATTGGTTTTCCTCATCCACCTCCAGCTTGTAAAGTGTAGATTGAAATATCCTTGAGAAATGGATATTCATTTTGTAAAACAGGCACTAATTCTTTTTGCAGACGCTCTACCATTTTGTAAGATGGAACATTTCTATTTACTCATTTAATCAATCTGATTGTTAATGTGCTAACATGTGATCATCACAAACCTCATCATTGCAAAGAAGATTGCTGTCACAAATCAACGGCAACATATTCAACAAGGCCAGAATATATTTTATCAAGATAAGATAAACTTTCACGAGAAATTTTTGAAGTATAAATCTGATTTTCTTGTAGACTACTTCCAGGTGGATATTTGAAATTCATTCGGATATTATCTGAATCAATATTTCCCATAAAAGTAAATTTTACAAATCACAAAGGGACAAGAGACAAAGCTCAAATAAAAAATAGGAAAAAGAAAAAAATTATTCTTCTAGATCACCATCTAGTCTGATTGACGCGATGATACCGAGTAGCAAATTTATGTCAAATTTTATCTAAAAATGAAAGAGATGTTTGAACATGAAATTCTTTTCATTTTCTAAAAAACAAACTAGCAATTACTGGCAAAATAATCAAAGTGACAATCAAAGAAATTGCAAGATTAGAAATAATTGTCACAGGCATAGATCTGATATATTCTCAAATAATTCAGCTTAAGCCAAAATATAGTGGCACAAAAATTGCTATTGTAGTAGAAGTTCAAAAAATCAAAGCTCTTCAATAATTATGAATCGAATCTGTGATTGCGTGCCAGATATTATTATTAAATTTTTGTAATCCGACGACAATTCATTGCGTAATTACAATCAAATTATCAACCATAATTCAAAGAACTAAAATGAGTGCAAAAGAAACTATGTTGTTGAAACTATATCATATTGCTTTGAGGTAAATGAAATTTGTAAGATACACAAGCAAAAAAGAAATCAGAATAACAAAAGAAGATTTGGATCACAAAAAAATCAAAATAATAACAAAAACCAACGCTCAGGTTTCAAAAAAGTTTTCCATAAATAAATTATATGTTCTTTTGATACTTTCGGATTGAGATAAAGTTTCAATAAATTTTAAATTAGTCTGACTTGGAGAAAAATCAGAAATTTCTTTTTTGATAGACTTAATAAAGGTGTCTAAATTGTATCAAGGAGCTTTAGTAATTTGAAATGATAGTGCGTTTTCACTGATCAAAGATTTTGAATCTGTAATTACAAAAGATTTTTTATCTTGCTTTTTATAGCTAAGATATATTTGTGAAATATTTCAAAGTTTGATTGTTTTTCCTTGAACGTTTAGAATGTCATAATTTTTTAGTTGATTTAATAATCACGTAATATCTGAATTGTAATTAGTAATTTCAAAAGAATATAATTTTCATGAAACATCTTTTTTGTCAGCTGGGAATTTTACAAAAGCATTTTTTAATTGAGAGACAATGTTACTAAAATCCAAATCTAACGTTCAAAGTTGATCAGAATCAAAAACAATTTTTATTTCTTGTATGGGTTTGCCAATAATCGTTAATTCTCATATACCAGGCAAGGATTTAATTTTGTCTTCAAGAATTTTTACCTTAGCATAAACTGACTGACTAGGAATATTGCTTGCAACAGAAAATCAATAAACTGGCGTGTCATTAATATTTATTTTTCTGATAATAGGATTAGATGCGTCTGAAGGGAAATTTAGATAAGTTTGATCGATAGCGGTTTTGAGATCATTAGTCGCCTCGGCATCTTTTTTTGATGGCAAAAATTCAACCAAAATCGTTCCGAAACTATAATAACTTGATGACGTGATATGTTTGATTCAATTGATAGATTTTATTTTTTGCTCTAAAGGAATCACGAGTTGTTGCTCTATTGTCGAAGGATCGGCTCAAATATAAGACAGACTAATATTATAGTAGGGAATATTAACTGAAGGTTGTGCTTCTTTTGTAATTGTGAATACGGAAAGTGCACCATATATTCACAAAAATAAGGCCAAGATAAGAATTGATATTTTATTTTTTTGAAGGAAATGGATCATACACTAAACAGATAATAAAATATTCAATAATAAAATTAATATTAATTATGTAAATCTTCACTATAACTGTACTTCCGCGCCCCGCA
>JBBABP010000081.1:0-3129 GCA_041657585.1 Candidatus Absconditabacterales bacterium
GGAGGACAGAAAAAAGAAAAAAATAGCCCCTCTATGGCACAAGGTCCCGCAACGGCGGGAGATGGCCTGCCCCGCAATGGCGGGGGTTGGGGAGTAAATTAAAAAGATTTAAATTTCTATATTAAAGTCTATAAATTACTTTTTCAGTTTTACATATCAAATAACGCACACATCAAGCCACGTTTGGTAAGCATAAAAAATCTTTAAAATTGACTTGACATTCATTATCAAATAATTATAAACTTAGGCGTTAAATAAAATAAAAATTAAAAAAAATTTAAAATTAAATTGTATGAAAAAATTATTTTTTATCGTAGTTATGATTGCATTTTTTGCAACAGCTACACAGGCACAAGGAACAACAGGTAAAACTGCATTGACGGATGAGACAGACACAATGAAACTATACAAAATCGTAAACTCTGAAGATACAGTAATTACTTTCAGAAGAGGAAGCGAGGTTTCAGTGTCTTTTAAAGACTCAACTGAAATAAAGTCAACCGGCAAAACATGCAAAAAGTATGGTAAAACAGAATATCAGTACGCAGACAAAAACGGTAAAAAGTTTTGGTCAAAGGAAAAGATCGAATTAACCAAAATGGCTGACGGAAGATATATGATGAACTTTACTGCAGGAGACACAACAGGTGTCCCTACCAAGGATCCATCCTTGTGGGTAACGATTTCGGCTTTAATAGTTTTATTGTTAGGCCTTATTGGCTGGATAAAATTTAAGTAACCGGTAACCGGTAAGAAAAAATAGGGTACTCGATGTTTTATCGGGTACTTTTTTTGAAAAAAATAAATGCCAGGAAAGCTATAGAAGGCTATAGAAAGCTAGAGAAAGCTTTAGAGCTTTTTTAGCTTTGGGGCTTTAATGCTTTTTAGCTTTGAATCCTTTTTTAGCTTTATTTTTTTTAACTCATTTTTTTGTTGCTCATTTTTCACTTGTGATATAAACTATACTTCAATATTTTCATGCCGAAGTGTTGTCGTATATTATGCTGTAAGTGGAGGCGTCGATACATCATCAAGTTGTGCGATTGTCTGATAAATCTGGCGATTGGAAAATTCATTTTCTCGCTTCAACCAATGCTTGTGGCGTTGCGTGAATTGCAATTACTCATCTTGTGATATCGTAAGCGTAATTATATTTTCATGTTTGTGGATCGATTGGCAAGAGGTCCAAAAGATAAGTTTGTCAGCTTTCTGTATTGTAGACTCCATCAATCATTTCTCATGCGATATAAACTACGGTGCTTCCATCATTTTTTCTATCGTTATGCTCTATTCTATAAAATCATGTTGGCGTGCTTGGATTAATGCCCTTTCAAATATGCTCAGATTCTCATTTAATTTTTCAAAGCAAAACTGTTTGAATATTTAACAATCTATGATCTTTGGTAAATAAATATATTTTACATTCTGGTTTGCTGATTATAACATAATCCAAATCGTTGTTGCTCACTTCTCAATTAAGAAATTGTTTGTAAGCTTTTTTAACTTCTGGATTGATATTTGGATATTTCAAAAAATCCTCTCACTGCAAACCAAACATAGGATCAGAAAGTCTGGACAAAGTTCTATGATCTATTTTTCATGTTGCTTTGTTGGATTGATATTGAGAATGTTTGTTCATTCATAAATATTGTTGAACTCAAATAATATCTCAATTATTAATCAGATTTACAACTATTGATTTAACTTGTTTATTTTTGATATTATTGATTGTGCTTGCGATTTGTTCGTATGAAAGTCATGATTCGATCTTATCTGGTGAAATATTTTGTTGTAAATCATCCACAGTTACGATATCTAAATCTTTTGGAATTTCTTTAATTTTTTTATCATTTTCAATTTTTTCGATTTTATCTTTTTCTTTTTTAAATGAATTTATACGAGATATAGCATAAGGTCATGCGTAATAACCAAGCAAAACAAGAAATCAAACTATTGCCATTGTTTTTCATATTTTGGATATAATTTTTTGGATTTTTGGATTTTTTGTTGTTTTAATTTCTTTTCTAATTTGCTTTGGCGATTTGTTTTTAAATTCTTTTTTAATTTCTTGTTTGTCATCTTCTGATAATTTATTTATTTCATCTGTTATTTTTTTTTCGTTTTGATCGAAATTATCTGTTATTTCTTTGAGCGTTGTTTTGCTGTCCAAAGATTTTAGATATTTAATTTTTTGATTGATTTGTTCTTTATTGGCTTCTTTATTTTTTGATAACTGCATAATCTGATCTATAACAATTTTTTTTTGTTCCAAAATTTTTAAACGATTTGAAAGTTCAGTTTTTTGTTCGTAAAGTTTTTGTAATTTATTTTCGCTCATTTTTTATCAAAATTAAAAAATAATTATTTTAATCTGTGTTTTAGATATATTGTATCTATTGGAGAGTGGTCTTTTTCGTTATTTTTTACTGATGTAAAAGCCCTTCCATCAGAAGTAAATCAAGTTATTTTTCAAAGAATTTTTTTTGAAATATTTTTTTGTGAAAATATTTTTTTTAAAAATGGCATTTTTAATGTTACACTATCTCAAATTTTAAATATTTCTCATTTTATATTTACGATTTCTATTATATCTTTGGCCAACATTCATTCAAATCATAATGGAGCATATGGAATATTTTCATCTTGAATTTCATTTGATGCTTCGGTTTTTTTCTTATTAACTATAATAATTTTTCCTCTTTTGATGACTTTCCAAATATTTCCTTCTTTTTCTACCTCGCCTGGCACTATTTCAACTTGTTCTAAATCTATATTATCAACAGTAATATATTTAAAATCCATATTATTTATTGTTATGTCACAAACAGGAAGGATGATTAAATCATAATGTCTAAACGCACGTCTTATAACATTTATATTTTTGACAATTGAAAATTCTGCCTTATTATCAGACAATAATTTAAATTCATAAACTGACTCACCATCTTTGAATTTATTTGATGAATCTTGTTCATGAAAATTTCTTTTCCCGTCTGGAGAAGATAAATATATAATATTTTTTTCTAAATTATTTTCATTTAATTTCTCATAATTTTTTTTAGATTTTTTTTCTTCCTCTTCTTTTATTTTTTTCTCTATTTCTTCTTGTTCCTTTTTTATCCTTTCTAT
>JBBABP010000082.1:0-2946 GCA_041657585.1 Candidatus Absconditabacterales bacterium
TTTTTTATAAAATTTTTAGGGTTAACCTGAAAATAAAATTCTGAATCTGAAAAAGCAAGTTGCAAAATTTTATATAATTCAGATTGATTTAATTCTTCTTGAATTTTTCGGTCTAATTTGCTTTTTAGTGGAATAATATCTCATAACGCAAATCATTGTTTTCGATATTCTATTTGAATTTTTAAATTTAATTCTGTTTCTTTTTCTGAAATTAGTTTTTCTATTTTCTGAGTTAATCTATTTTTGAAGTTATCGGATAATGGTTTGTTTTTTTTTATGTACGGAAAAAGATTTGTAAAATTTTTAGGGTTTAAAATTTCAATCAGTTCTTGTGATTTGCTTGCAACTAGTGATTTTAATTCATCTGTGGTTTGGAGCGTACGCAACAAAGTTTCGAACTCTTTCAAATTATTTATTTTTTGCTTTAATAGTTCTATGTCGTTATCTTTTTCTAAATTTTCCATCGAATTGGGCTTATAAGTAAATTTACATTGTTTATAGTATTTTATGGTTTAATTACAAGATATTTTATTGACATTTTTTGCTATGACGATTATCAATCGTTTTTTTTTTTACAAAAAAATAGCAAGATAAAATCCTGCTATTTATGTTTTACTAAGTTTTAATACGCATTGCAATAAACATTAGAATGGAAACAACAAGAATTATTGCCACTACTAATAAAATTTTATTTATTTTTTTTGCTGTTAATTTTAATACTGATAATAAAATTAAAAAAGCACACACAATAATTGTCAAATAAAAAAGATGAATAAATAATAAATTATAAAATTCAGCAAATATCAAATACGCACCAAACAAGCAATATGCAAATAAGAAACCAGCAGCTGAAAGTAGAAATATCAGTCCTTTTTCTTGTTTCATTTCTAGTTTCCATGCCTCGTTATTCTTTAATGTTTTGTAATTTTTTGTTAATCGTGGAACTACAAATTCCACTATAAGTATATTCAAAATGACAAAACTTATAATCACTACGTCAATTAAAATATATTCATTCATAATTTCATACATAATTTTATATTTATTTGTGTTTGAGACTTATAATTTAAATATTTTAACAAACAAGTCAAGCTAATTTTTTATTCTACTTTTCAAAAAAATCCTCTGTCCCGCGACTGCGAGGGTCGGCTTCTCCAGCAAAGAAAGAGACAGACAGTGTCCTTTGTAAAAGAGAGACAGACTAACGTATAAATTTCCTGCAATTAAGAAAATAGACGCCAATTTTTGCAAATCATAATAGCTTGAAAAAAAATATAAAATAATTATATCCAAAATAGCTCACAAATTTGAGCTATATTTTTTGTTGGCACCTTGACAGAGTGGTCTATTGTACAGGTCTGCAAAACCTCGGTTCATGGGTTCGAATCCCATAGGTGCCTTAAACATTGTAAATAATTTAAATATTATTATAATATAGTTTCATGGGTTCGAACCTGCCTGCGGTAGGCAGGTCCCATAGGTGCCTTAAACATTGTAAACAATTTAAATATCATATAAATTAAATAGAACTATTTGGATTTTCTTTTCGTCTTTGTAAAATCAACATTGCGCTGATAGTATCCTCTGCTACATTTTTTTTGAAATTTGAAACAATTTCTCCTGATTGAACGCTTGTATAATCTTCATCCATAAGCTCTATTTTGATATCATCGCTTGGCAAAATAAATTTCAGATTTGTTATAAATTTTTGGATTTTTTCTTGAACGTCTTTTTGTTTGCTCGGATATCACATAACAATTGTCGCAACTTTATATCTAATTAACAAATCTGCTATATTGAAAAATATCATTTGATCATTTAGTAAATATCAAATAGGAAAAATCACTTCATGTCAGATTTTGGAATAAGCAAGTCAGACATATCTACTTCATCGATCTATTCATAAAATAGATTTTTGTTTTTTGTGCTCGTTAAACATATTTTTCGTGTAAATGTTAAAATTATTTTATTCCGCAGTTGCGGGACACGCATTTACTTTACTGCTTCTATTAGATATTGTGGTTTGACTTGAAATTTTGGTTTAAGTTCCAAATCTACGATATCGATCCAAAAAGATTTTTTTTTGAACAGAATTTGCAATCATTTAGTAGTCATTTTTAATGAAAGCATATTTTTTGTTTCTTCTCGATAATCAGAATCAGACAAAAAATCAAAAAACAAATCTGAAACTGAACCTAAATTTTGATTGACCAAAACCTCATATTTGTCATATTTGAAATCATATTTCCAAATATTTCTTTTTTGTCATATATAAATTATTCCATATCTTGGTAAAATATTTTTTTTGTACAAATATTTATAAAGATCTATTTTGCTAATATCATAAATTTTAATTTTAGGCGATTTTTTGTAATCCAAAAGTTTTGTAAGTAAATTGATACACAAAGTACCAACTCTCAAAGTAGTAAAACCTCAAGGTCAATTTAAAAGAAAATCTTCAGTAAAGGGATTTTTTTTATATCGGTCAATTAATTTTGCTCAAAGAATATTTTCTATTCAATAACGCTCCAAAAAAATTTCTTTTTTAACATCTGAAATATGGACTTTATCTGAAGATATATTTAAAAAAAGCACAGCTTATCTTGTTAAATTATTAAAAATCATAAAAATAACATAATCTATATACAATTTTGAAGTTTTTGCAAGTAAAGTATGTACAAATCAGATTGTTTTTTAGCTTTTTGTGGTTTTGAGGGTATAATTAAGAAAGTTTAAAAGGTTTCAAAGGCGTCAAAGGCTTCAAAGCTAAAAAAGCCTCAAGACCTTAAAGCATCAAAGCAATAAAGTCAAAATATCTTTTATTGCTTTCTTAGCTTTTACTGCTTTCTTAGCTTTTACTGCTTTCTTAGCTTTTATTGCTTTCTTAGCTTTTATTGCTTTCAAGTTAAATCATGTTAAAAATATTATGCAGAATTAAAGACATAC
>JBBABP010000083.1:0-1008 GCA_041657585.1 Candidatus Absconditabacterales bacterium
AAAAAAAACTGCCCCCAAAAAGCAGATTAATATATATAATTTTAACTTAAACACCGTCCCGGTTTGTCCAACTATTTAATTGCTAAAATATTGCGTTGACAGACTGGACCACTATAGTTTGATGAAGGTCTTAAAGCATCGTCGGGAAAAATGCTAGCCAAAAATACTTTGCACAACATGCTAACTAATCCTTTTTATACCGGACAAATTGTTTGGAATAATAAAACATATTCCGGCAATCACGAACCAATAGTTTCTCAAGATTTATTTGATAAAGTGCAAATTAGGATTAAGCGCAAATTATCGGCGGCTCAATTTAAAAAGCATCTCTTTATTTTCAAAGGTAACATGCGCTGTGCTGAATGTGGTGGAATTATTAGTTGGAGCCAAAGAAAGGGTCATGTTTATGGAACTTGTAATCATTACCGCTTGTGCTCGCAAAATACCAGAGTTAGAGAACAAGATATAATCGAGCAATTAATACCCTATCTTAAAGAAATGCAACCTAAAACGCCGAAATTAATTGATTGGCTTGAACAAGCCGTCAAAGAAGACGAACCGAACAATAACGGGCTTATAGAGACCAAAAAACAGGCCTTAGAGGAGATTTTAAAGCGGATTGAGAATAGATTAGATTTACTTTACAATGACAAGTTAGACGGCAAAATTACTGAAGATTTTTATAGTAAAAAATACAATGAATTTAATTCTGAAAAAATAGATCTAGAAAAAAAGATTCAGAAAATTTCTCTTAAAAATAAAACGATTGATTATAATGAAGGCATCAAGCTTCATCGCCTAGCAAGTAAGGCGCCGGATCTAATTACTGACGATGAAACAGATATTGAAAACAAGCGATTAGCTTTATCAGAATTATTTTCGGACTTTTCATTAGAGGGCGATAAAATAAGGGTAAAATATACTTTATGGGGTGATTTTTTAGCTGAATGGATGCCTCGTGTAAATAACAGTTTCGGACCAGTAAAATTTGGCGAAGATTATGAAAAA
>JBBABP010000083.1:1018-2686 GCA_041657585.1 Candidatus Absconditabacterales bacterium
TATGAAAAAACAGGCCTTTTACAACCTGTTAGTTCATCAATGCTCGGAGTTTGGGATACAATTGGAACCAGCTTACGATAAATTACTTAATTTTGAGCAGATTTATGATTACGACTTAATATTCTTCAATTCCATCAATATAGCATTAATAGATTCTTTATCTACTCGCTCCACTATAAGCAATACCACGAATAATATCCCACATCTTTTGATATTCCCATTTATTTAAGAATAAATTTAATCCACTCATAGTATCACCATAATGACTCCAAGCAATCCTTTGTTTTTCATAATTAATTTCTTGAGGCCTTAAACCATAAGTAGCAACTGTGATCATGGCATTGTCATAAGCATTATTCATATCCGGCTGTCTAAGATATATTTTTTCAAATACTTGTTTCATTTCATTTTCTTTTTCAAAACTTCTCTGACTTGGCCAACGGCCAGCGGAAATTTTAATAATATCTTGCCAATCCAACTCGGTTTCTGGAAACCTGTCAAACGCGAAATAAAATGACTTTATAACACTCATTCGTTCACCAAATCCAATGGCACGAGAAGAATTTGTTCCTTCGTAAACATAAATAGTGGCGGTTTCAACTAACCTAGCAGGAACTTCTCTACCCCTGTCTTTTAAATCATCTATTACATTTTCTTGAAGATCACGGACTAACCACTCAGGTTCAGGATAATTAATGCGATAAGTAGTCTTGCTCATTAGATTCTTTGCTTCAAGTAAAGTTGTTTGATCAAAGGATTTCTGTTCGGCTTGAACATCAGAAAGTGATAAGGCTCCAATTAAAAACAATAAACCTAAAACGATTATTAATGAGCTTGCAGAAATAAATATAAATTTTCTTAATTGTTTTAACATATAATTTCTTAATTGTTTATATACAAAAAATACCACAAAAAGTGGTATCTTGTAAAGTTGCTCGGAGTTTGGGATACAATTGGAACGGTTTTAAATAATTAAAAAAAATATTTTTTCTTTTTTGGTCAAATATTTTTTTACTTACTAATAAGTTTAGTCTATGTAGATAAATTTATTTATTAACAAAAAACTCTACCAAAACAAAGGTTATCCAAAAAATAAATAGAATCCCCGCCTCCTTTTTAGAAAGCGACCTCCCCGATTTCATGAATTTAAATAAAATAAATGACGCTACCACCATAAATATCCCGGTAATATAAATTATTTTGACCGGGAAAGAGAAAGGATTAATTAAAGCAAGAATGCCAACAACTATTGTTGCATCTGCAAGTACTGTCCCTAAAATATCGCCCACCGCCAAAGAATCGTCATGTTTTTTTACTGATTTTAAAGAAAAGAAAAATTCAGGCATAGTCGTGCCAAGTCCTACTACAAGCATACCAATTAAAATAGAACTTATACCTATATAGTCGGCCAATGATGTGGCCGAAGTTACAGTAAAATGACTACCAATAAGCATAATAGCCATACTACATAGTAATAATAACGAGTTTTTAATCTTATTATTACTATGATTTGAAGGAATTGAGCCATCAATTCCCTTTTTAAGAGCAAGATAATAAAAAATACCACCAGATAGTATAAGAGCCACTCCTTCTAACCGGGAAAAATTACCGTTCAAGCCTAGAATAAGCGGTAATAAAAGTATAAATGGATAAACAGAATGGTTTTTT
>JBBABP010000084.1:0-2665 GCA_041657585.1 Candidatus Absconditabacterales bacterium
ATTAAAGGTAAAAGGTAAAAGGTGAAAGGGTAAATAAAATGTTTTAAACCTGCCTGCGGTAGGCAGGAGTGTAAAAAGTTTTGAAAGACTTTTATTGCTTTACTTTATTCAGGCTTTGAAGCCCTTGTGGCCTTTGTAGCCTTTGAAACTTTTTATATATTTTCCGTGTCTACAATTACGAATCATCTTTTTTGAATAGTTTTTACCATTGCTCTGTCTTGAATAGTAATTACTCAAATTGGATCTGAATTAAAATAAACGATTTCAGTTCAGATTAATAAACATATATTTTTGTTTGCTAATTCTTCTGGCAAGGAAATTTCAAAATGTCAGCTCTTTTTTGCGTTGTTCATATTTACTTTGACATCCAAAAGTGGCAGTTCATCAAAAGTTTTGACATTAACTTTTAGTCAGATTGTTTTTTCCAAACTCGTGATTGCCATTCATCATTTTCAAATAATGCGTCATTTCAATTCTTCTGGAATATACAAATCTATGCTTGATCATTTTACTTTGATAAAAAAATCACAAGGCAAAAGCTGTTTCAATCTTTGTTTGATATTATCTTTTGCGTATTCTCAAATTACATTTTTTTTAGCTTTGGCATCTTTGGTGTTTTGGAAATTTTCATCGTTGATTGGCATCACAACGATTTGTTCTCAGAAAGTATAAACTTCATATTCAACTTTTTTGCTGATGAAACTCGTGATTATTATCACTGGACGCGCTAAATCTTCAGATTCCATTCATTCTGGAACTTTTACTGTTAGTTGTAGCTGATAAATTTCTTTTATGTTTCATTTTTCTATGTAAATTACTGTGTCGATTACCTGTGGAATTACTCACATTTCTATTGTTCACAAAAATCTTTGGATGCTATCAACTGGCCTTGTGGCGTGGATTACTCACACAAGTCAGATTCACGTCAATCTCAAATCTTTATAAAGTTCAAAATCAGACTTATTTCTTACTTCATCATAAACTGTATAATCTGGCCTCGACAAAAGTAGGATATCTCTAACCTCGTCATGAGATCAATAAGTGAAACTATACTGTACGATATCGTCATCTACCAACAAATCACGAGGCGATTCAATAGTTTTAATAATATTATGATCCTGATGATAAACATCGATAAGCGCCTGAGCAAAAGTTGTTTTTCCACTTCATGGCGATCCTGAAATCAAAATTCATTTAGCCTTATTTCTTAGCAAATCAAAAACTTCTTTGTCCAGATTGTAATCTTCTATGCTCAATTTTTTTATTGGTTTAACGATTGTCATTTCCAGTCAATCAGAAAGTGGAGGATAAACTATCACAATTCTGTAAGGTCAAAGCTGAATAACTTTGGACAAGGATCTGTCTATTTCCAAAAATCCATCATCTCTATTTTCAACTTCCTTGTAAATTCTATCAATAAAATCTTTCAACTCTTGTTTGTTCATTACTTGGTCATCAACGACTGGTTTTCGATTTCCAGGCTCTCATTTTTTTCTGATTAGTTTTGAATTTTCTTTGATGTGTAATGACATTGTAGTCTCATCAAAATATTTATCCAAAAAACTATTACCGATAATTTTTTCCATGAATAAAAATTTTACAATGTAAAATTTTAACTAACAACTAACGACTAACAACTAACAACTATTTACTCGCATTCTCATCTAAAATAAGCC
Organism: Candidatus Absconditabacterales bacterium; assembly: GCA_041657585.1. Lineage (GTDB taxonomy): Bacteria > Patescibacteriota > Gracilibacteria > Absconditabacterales > Absconditicoccaceae > JBBABP01. Next base: position 1,677 of record JBBABP010000084.1, read on the forward strand.
CACTCTTCACATTCTTTCCCATTTGATAAATGACAAATGCCATATTGTCATCAGCCAGAATCTGTTTTAATTTCAAGTGTTCATCAATTTTTTTCACAATTTACCGACGCTGGATTAGCTATTGTAGTTGAGGAAATCTGTTTTACGCATTTTGGTGTTTGTGGCGTCTCACAATACATCATCGTGCAGGCATCTGGTTTTCAATTTCTCACAGAACAATTGTTGCAACCATCAAAATAAGTTTCGCAATTTGTGAGATCGACTTGCTCTTGATTTTTTCAAGTATTCAATCATTCGTCACATTCTCAGTTATATAAAAATTTAGCTAATTTATTTTTTTCTAATTCGCACATATTTGAGAAAGTTTTTTTTATTGGCTCACAGGGAGCTTTGATACATTGAACCTGTATTTCTGCACAAACTGGTTTATATTCCATATTGCAAACGACCTTATCTTTTTTTCAATCAAAAAAATTTCAATCTGAATTTTTTCAAGTTTGATTATTTATAATTTCGTTTGTTATTAAATTTGGATTTGAGTATAATCTATTTTTGTGATTTTTTATTATAATTGCAAATACGAATAATACCAGTATAATTATCAACACATACAGAGTTGTTTTTTTCATTACAAAAAAATCAGATTAAAAAATTATTTTTATATTTCAATGTTTGTATTTTAAAAAAAAATTATGTGCCTCTATATATTGATTTTTTTTGAAATTTCAATATAAAAGCATAAAATTAGGGCAAGAAATTGCTTTTTAACTCTATTTTTTGGTCATGACATTTTATGTAAATGGTATAAAAGAAGAAAATAATGTCAAATATAATATTGAAATAGTTATTTTAGCTGAAACATTATCAATAGTCAGAAAATTATTGGAAGAAATTTGAATAATGATTGTAGCTATCAAAGAATATCCCCAAGAAGCAAAAAAAGGTGGCAATAGATATTTTCAGGTTAATTTATATGACTCATTAAAAAT